>DGVE01000042.1 GCA_002395865.1 Lachnospiraceae bacterium UBA4292
CCGAGCCATGAAGCGAGAGATTTATCATCCGGCCCGACCCGTCAACTAATACCTGCGGGCGCCGAGGCCGCGGTACTCCTCGAAGAGGGCGAGGCAGGCGGGGCGGTCGAGCTGCGTAAGGTAGTCTGCGAAGGCCGCGCGGCCTCCGAACTTCGCGTCGAACGCCTCATCGCGAAAGCCGATCAGGGCATTGTCAGCGATGGTGCAGCCGTAGTATACCTTCGAGATGTTGGCCCACATGCACGCCGCAAGGCACATCGGGCAGGGCTCCCCCGTAGTGTAGAGCTCGCAGCCGGACAGGTCGTGATCCTCGAGAGCCCTTGAAGCCGCGCGGATGGCGTTTATCTCTCCGTGGGAAGTGGGATCGTGGGTCAAGAGCACCGTGTTGTGGGCGCGCCCGATCACCACGCCGTCCTTCACCACGACCGACCCGAAGGGGCCTCCGTGCCCTCTGAAGATGCCGGATCTCGCCGTGTTTATAGCCATCTGCATATAATTATTTCCTGCGCTGTATGTGAGCTTAGGTATCGGATTCTTTTTGTTCATGGTGTCTTACCTCACATGATCTGAATATTGTCAGGTGGCGCGTCCTTCATATCCTTGCCATTACCCATATACCTCAGGCAGTCCTCTTAGACTCCCTGTACCACCTGAAAAACATGATGAAGGCGTTCAGCAGGTACACGCTCCACATGGCCAGAGTCGCGATCGACTCGCCTCCGTTCGCGAAATTCACCGCCCACATGATCACGGTCACCACGTCGACCACGATCCAAAGCACCCACTGCTCCATCAGTCTCTTTATCGAGAGCACCTGCGCGACCACGGATATCACCGTGCTCATGCTGTCGATGAAGGGGAGCGCTCCGCCCATTGCCTGCAGAACCAGACCGTAACCGAATATCGCCGCTGCGGTCAGCGCATACACGATCAGCCCCTTCTTAAAGGGCATGCGTGTCTTTACGACCTCGCCCGTGTCGTCGTTCATGTGCTTCTTCCACGCAAACCATCCCACGAAATTCATGGGGAAATAGTAGAGGACGTTCAGCATCACCTCGCCGTAATACTTCGCCTCGTATGCCACCAGCGCGTAGAATACAACATTTATCACTCCGAATATGAACGAGCTTCTCTTTCCCTTGCCCGTCAGTATCACGCACCACACGCCCGTGAGTGCCGCGGTGAGACTCATCCAGTTGTCCTTCCAGTAGATCGAAAGACCCAGTATCACCGCCGTAGCCAGAAGAAGCCATATCACGTCAAATATTTTCCAGCCGGTCAGCTCGCTCTTTATGTATTTTTTTAATCCTTCCATACCTGTTCCTGTGCGATCCGCCTATTTACGTATCCTGTTTTCCGCCGAGATCCACTCATGCGCAAGACTCGTCCAGACTGCAGCCTGCGGGCAGATATCGCCCTCATCCCTTGCGCTTTGTGCGGTTCCGAGACTGATTCCGTGCCGTCCCCCGGAAAACAAATGCAGTTCAGCCTCAATGCCGAACTCCCTCAGCGCCTGCGCATACAGCATGGAATTCTCCGCTGGAACACTTTCATCGGCCAGACAGTGCCATATAAATGTCCGCGGAACACCCGAATTCACATGTTTTTCCACGGAAAGCTTATCAAAAAGCCCGGGCTGAGCGTCCTCCCCCAAAAGGTTTATAAATGACTGCCTGTGCGCATACTTTCCGGAACTTATCACCGGATAGCACAGTATCTGTCCGTCAGGGCGGTATATATCACCGCCGAACAACTCCCTCCAGTAAGTGCAGTAGCTTGCCGCGAGATGTCCGCCCGCAGAAAATCCGAGCAGATATATCCTTCGCCACTGTCTGCCGGCTTCGATATCGCCGTGCCTTAAGTCAGAGATGACCTGTGCCAGCGCATTTATCTGCGCGGGGTATCTCACAGGCGCCACAGGGTAATCGAGTATATGAGTCTCATAGCCGTAGTCTGCAAATACATCTGCCACCGGTCCGCTCTCACGCGCGCTCCTGTGGTCATATCCCCCTCCGGGGATGATTATAACTGTAGTTTTCTGCATAAAGTTCCTTTAAAAAAGCCCGGGCAAAAGCCCGGGCTCAAACCTATCGAAATAAAAACCGTCTCAGGCCTTAAGCTCTCTCACAAGGCTCTTCAGTTCCTCGCTCTTTGCATCTTCGAAAAAATACTCATCGAATCGTTCACCCGCAAGAGCGCCCTTTACAAGCTCCCTGTCAAGGCTCTTGAGTATCTCCGGCAGCGGCTTAAAGGCAGCCGCCCTCACACCGTCGAGTATCTTTTTGTTTCGTTGCTCGGGAACCACCCTTTCCTTCGGATAACCGCCTCCGAACGGTTCCGAGAAAAGCTTCTCGAAAATGTAGGTAAGATTCAGATCGCCTCCCCAGCCGTAACCGAGTGCAAAGGGTATCGAGATCGCATTGCCGTCGTTTATCTGAGCAAAGGTGTATGCATCTAAAGGTGTGGCCACATGACCGCAGATGACTCCCGGAAATGAGTTGAGTGCCAGCATGGCGCCCTCACCGGTTCCGCAGCCCGTCACGACGAAATCCGCTGCCCCTGAATTCAGAAGCACTGCTGCCAGTATGCCGTTCTGCACATACGTGAGCTGTGCAGCATCATCCGCGCCGTACATTCCGTAATTTCTCAACTCATAGCCTTTCTCGTCTGCCACCTTCTTGAGAGCCTCATAGATCTGAGCATTTTTCGCAGCCTGGCTGTTTTCATTTATAAGTGCAATTTTCATATTTTTCCTTTATATGGCGTGCTGTTCACGCCGGTCTTTGATCAGTCATTCACCTTGATATCGAACTCCTCCTCGTCCGCGAACTTGCTCGCATCAAGGTTCGAAGGATCCTGTCCGATGTATGCGCTGATACCGCCGTCGATGTATACCACCTGTCCGTTGATGAAGTCGGACGCGGGTGAGGCAAGGAATACCGCAAGACCCATGAGGTCCTCCGTGTGTCCCCAGCGCTGAGCCGGTGTCTTCGAGCGGATGAAGCGGTCGAAGGGGTGCATGCTTCCGTCAGCCTGCTTCTCGCGAAGAGGTGCGGTCTGAGGTGTGGCTATGTAGCCGGGTCCTATAGCGTTGCACTGAATGTTGTACTGGCCGTACTCTGAGCAGATATTTCTGGTGAGCATCTTCAGACCGCCCTTGGCAGCTGCGTAAGCGGATACGGTCTCGCGGCCGAACTCACTCATCATGGAGCATGCGTTGATGATCTTGCCGCTCCTTTTGGCGATCATGTCCGGAAGGACTGCCTTCGAGCAGATGAACGGGCCGGTGAGATCCACGCCTATAACCGCGTTCCAGTCCTTAAGGCTCATCTCGACCATGGGTATCCTCTTGATGATGCCCGCGTTGTTGACGAGTATGTCTATCGGGCCGACCTTCCCCTTCACCTCTGCCACAAATGCGTTTACCTGCTCCTCATTCGTGACATCGCACACCTTGCCGAATGCGGGTATTCCGAGCTTCTTATACTCAGCCATGCCGCGGTCCACCAGGTCCTGATTGATATCGTTGAACACGATCTTCGCGCCTGCCTCTGCGTACGCCTGCGCGTAAGCCAGACCCAGTCCGTAGCTTGCACCCGTGATCCAAGCCACCTTTCCGTCCAAGCGGAATTTTTCCATTACTCCTGCCATAATAGCCTCCTGTTTTATAGTTTTACCTTTACTCCGGTATTGAGAAAAGACCTCTCACAGTGTTTGACGATGATGATGCGCCCCTGTTCTTAACGTCCATATCCGTTGTCGCTTTGTCGCATATGTAATAGTCCGTGTGACCGTTATAGTTCACAGCCTTTATGCACTCCGCCTTGGCGTTCGCCAGTTCCTCGGCCCCCGCGGCGTATGCTGCCTTTATCTCATTGTCAGACAATGAATATGAGTCCGTCCCGGTCCTTTTTATCTCCAGAGTATCTATCGATGCATTTGTTTTATAATAAATATACTCAACAGTCAGTGTATCGGTCTTGCCGTTCACAAAATCCCTGAACAGGTCCTCGCCCGATACAAGCTCATAGTTCATGCCCCCGTCCCCGAAAGTCATCGGCAGACTCACGCTCTGCTCGAAATAGCACTTAACCGTCACATTATTCGAATCCGACCATTTTATCCGGCTCTCATCCCTGTCATAGCTCGTCACTAACTCGATCGATGACCCCTCCTGAGGGTAGGTGCTCTTTACGCTTTCACTCTGACTTTCCGAAGTGGCAGAGGGAACCGTACTGCCTTCCGCGCACGCGGTAAGTAAAGCTGCGAAGGCGATATACATAAGTATTTTACGTCTCATTCGATCCCCTCCATAAGCCCTGTTAATGATAATCATCCACTACCTGTCGTCATAACTGATATGATGCAGCTTACCTGTTACGGCATTTATCTGTGCGCAGCAATACACATCCCAATCCGGATGAGCATCGGTTCTGCCATAGATCTCCACCAGATACATCGGTCCGATACCGGTCATGCCCTCCTTTACCGCTTCTTCTTTGAAATCGTAGATCAGTTCCAGATCCCCCCGTTCTTCGGTCACATATCCGAAAGCCTTTTCATACGCTTCCTTTAACGAAATGCGCGGTTCGTCAGCTAAAAATTCAGCGTATCGGTCTGAAAAGGATACGCAGAAAAGTGTTCCGTCGCCGAAATACGACAGGAACGCCCTCGCTCCGGTCTCATTTTTCTCCTTTATTTCGCAAAGAGATATATTGACCATCCCGCCTTCCTTTGTTATCTCGGCTTTGACCTGATACTTTATATCAATGTATCTCTGCCATTCCTTTTCAGCTATTTCCTTCAGTTCATCATCAGACAGTTCCGGCCCCTGATTCTTCTGAACTTCGTCGGCCGCCTTAGCCGAAAGAGCAACAGAAAGAATAGCATTTCCGGTATGATCGGTCTGTATGATCCAGTCACCTGCAGAATACTGAAGCGGAGATGTCGGTTCATCCTTTATGACCGGCCCCACATATTTTGCCTCGTCATAAAGCTCACTCACCAGTTTTCTGCCTCTTGCAGCCTCGGCTGTGAGCCGGTAGCCGAACAGATTAAAATACCAGACTCCAAAGCCGATACCGGCAATGATCAGAGCGATTATCAGAATGGATAATATCTTCTTCATACCTGCATTACATCAGATCCTGATTCCTCACGTCGTCCATGTCGTCGAAGTCCTGGTTCTCGCCGACCATGCCCCAGATGAAGGTGTAGTTCCTGGAGCCGGCGCCCGAGTGGATCGACCAGCTGGGGGAAATGACTGCCTGCTCGTTGCGCATAACGATGTGGCGGGTCTCCTGCGGCTCGCCCATGTAGTGCATGACGAACGCGTCCTCGGGAAGATCGAAGTAGAGGTATACCTCCATGCGTCTGTCGTGGGTGTGGCAGGGCATGGTGTTCCACACGCTTCCGGGCTCGAGATGGGTCAGACCCATTTCCAGCTGGCAGCTCTCTACCTGTCCGGGGAGGATGTACTTGTTGATGGTGCGCACGTTGCAGTCCTCGAGGCGGCCGAGATGCTTCTTGTTCTCCTCCTTGATGACTACCTCGCCCTCGCCGGCTGTACCCTCTCTCTTGATGAGGACTGTCGGACAGGTTCTGTGCGCGGGCGCAGAATTCATGTAGAACTTCGCGGGGTTCTTCGGGTCAAGGCTTGCGAAGGTGATATCCTTCGCTCCCATGCCGATGTACATACCGTCTCTGGAAATGACCTTGTACTCCTTGCCGTCCACTGTGATGACGCCGTCGCCGCCGATATTGATGATGCCGAGCTCGCGTCTCTGAAGGAAATACTCCGCGCGAAGCTCTTCTCCCGCCTCAAGCCTTAGGACCTTTGTCACTGGCGTAGCCGCGCCTGTGATGATCCTGTCGATGTGGCTGTATACCAGCCTTATCTCGTCCTCGAAAAAGACCTTCTCGATGAGGAATTCCTCGCGAAGACGCTTTGTATCATACCATTTTACATCCCTCGGGGATGCCGCTGTTCTAAGTTCCATTTTCTCCTTTCCCTTCGTTAAATAATCCGTATCATATCTTACAGTACCACTCCGTCCTTAAATATCGATATTTCCCTGCAGCCGTGCTCCTCGGCCTTCGTCAGCCTTCCGCTCGCGACCTCGAGCACGTACTCCAGCAGTCTGTCCCCCGCGTCGTCCAGGCTCTCGCCCTCCGCCACGGTGCCCGCATTGAAATCTATCCATGTGGGCTTCTTCTCAAAAAGCGCCGTGTTCGTGCTTATCTTCACTGTGGGTGCGGGCGCTCCGAAGGGAGTTCCCCTGCCTGTGGTGAAGAGTATCATGTGCGCTCCCGCAGCCGTGAGATCCGTGGCGCTGACTAAGTCATTGCCCGGGCCCGAGAGGACGTTAAGCCCCTTCTTCGTGACAGGCTCCGCGTATGCCAAAACGTCCACGATCTGCGCGCTGCCGC
>DGVE01000133.1 GCA_002395865.1 Lachnospiraceae bacterium UBA4292
TGCCTGTGCACTCTGGCGATAGACAGCGCCTTCTCTCTCATCGAGGGCGTATCCACGGCGATTGCGGATAAATTCAACATCTCGCACAAGGAGACCACATTGAAGCTCTGCATAGTTGCAGCCATCCTCTCGATATGGTTCACCACCGGAGCCGGTCTCGCATGGCTGGATATCGTGGATAACTGGTGCAACGCCTACAGCCTGATACTGGTAGGTATTCTGGAGGCGATAACTATCGGCTGGCTGTTCGACCCGAAGAAGGTCTTAAAGGAAGTCAACAGGAATACAAGAGATTTTAAGATGCCTGCATGGTGGTTCGTCATCTCGATAAAGATACTTGCACCTCTGACGCTTATCGGCTTCTTTATCTGGAACGTCGTTTCCCTGATAGAAGCCGGCGGTATCTACGGCAAGGCAGACGGATACTCCCTCGCTTCGAATATCATCGGCGGATGGCTGGTAATGGCTCTTTGCATCGTCAGTGGATTTATAGTAAAGTTCATCGAGAAGAAGAGACCGGAGGGCGCTGCTTCGGATGAGCCGCAGTGGAAGGATTGACAGGAAACTGTAAGAAATTATTTATAGATTTACCGGCATGATTGGGTTAGAATAATGACTGAAACGATTTCGTAATCATAAAACACGAAAAGGAGCCCGATCATGCTGAAGGTAAATCATGTAACAAAAAAATACAAGAAGGAAAAGGCCTGCGACGATGTCACATTCTTCCTGCCGGAGGGCGGAATACATGTGCTCCTCGGGCCTAACGGAGCCGGTAAGAGCACTATCATCAAGTGCATTATCGGCTTTTTGAAATACCAGGGTGAGATCACCATCAATGAACTGAACAATAAGACGGTGGAGGCGAAAAGGATCATCGGCTATATGCCCGAGATACCGTCCCTGTACCCGAACCTCACAGTCGACGAACACATGGAGTTCGTGGCGAGAGCCTACAGGCTGGAGAATTACACGGATTACAAGAACGAGCTTTTGGAGAGATTCGAGCTGGCCGACAAGAAAAAGAAGTTCGGCGATGAGCTCTCAAAGGGTATGCAGCAGAAGCTCTCTCTGTGCTGCGCTCTGCTTCCGAAGCCGGCGCTCCTTATCATGGATGAGCCGATGATAGGTCTTGATCCTCACGCGATCAAGGAGCTGAAGAAGATGATGAACGAGATGAAGAACAACGGTCAGTCGCTCTTCGTCAGCACACATATCATTGACAGTATGGATCAGCTCTGGGACCATGCCATCATCATGCAAAAAGGGCAGGTGAAGGGCAATGTCACCAGGGAGCAGCTTTCGCAGATGGGCAAGACACTCGAGGAAGTGTTCTTCGAGATAACCGAGGGATTATCCGGAGAGGATATGTCCGAGGACGCGCCTTCGGGGGAGGAGGCTGCCAATGTTTAAGCTTACTGTATGGTATCTCTGGCACACCCTTAAAAACGCCGTAAAAAGGGCGTGGAAGGTCGTGCTGGTGATAGCCATTATCACTGCGGCCGTCATCGGTATCGCTTTTATCGCTGCGAGGGTGATTCCGGAGGATGAAAAGGAGCAGGAGGCTGAGAAGCCGGCAGAGGTGAATATAATAGACCTCGAGGCTTACGCGCTCAAATATGAGAACGGTTTCGCCCTGGAAGAGGATGACAACGGTATGTACCTCTTCGAGTACGGTGAGTATCATGAGATAGGCTCTCTGCTTGTGTCCGCGATCGTGGGACTCGTCATCATGCTGTTTATAGCCATCGGTATCATGAAGGGCGCCAAGAACGGTGCCAGCATCTTCATAATGCCCGATGTGAACTTCCTGTTTCCCTCTCCCAGAACGCCTCAGTCGCTTCTGATGTTCAGGATGATAGGCCAGCTCGGCATTTCGCTGCTCGGTGCCTTTTATATGCTGGGCCAGCTGCCGAATCTTATGATGAACGCCGGTCTGGGCGTCGGAGGGGCTGTGATGCTCTTCATCGTCTACGGCATTCTGCAGTTCGTGAGCACCATCACGAGCGTGCTCACATATGTGCTCCTTCAGAAGCACGACAGGATCAAGAAGTTCCTGTCCAAGTACGCGATATTCCTTACCGCGCTGCCTGTTGTGGCAGCGGCAGCGATATATTATATCGGCGGTACGAGCATCTACACCGCCGCGTATATGGTATTCCAATCACCCGCATCGATGGCATTTCCCGTGTGGGGATGGCTCACGGCGGCAGGATCGTTCGCATTCTCCGGCGATATCCTCTTAAGTGCGGCATTTACCGTGGCTGCTATAGTGGGCGCTGTCATTATGACGCTTATCGCCTGGCGCGTGCCCTGCGACTTCTACGAGGACGCTCTCGAATCCGCTACCAGAGTCAATGATATGCAGCAGGAGGCTCTCGAGCAGGCTGCCGGCGGTATCAGACACGGCGTACACCACGAGGGCAAGCGCGAGCAGAAGAAGTGGGACAAGAGAAGAAATAACGAGATCGCTTTTACCGGATATGACGGTGCAAAGGTATTCTTCGCAAAGACGATGCTGAACAGAAAGCGCATGAATTCACTGTGGGGCTTCTGGAGCAATTCATCGAGCGCATACTTCTGGGCTGTAGTCGGCTGCGGCGCTGCCATGAAGTATATGATGGAGGTCGGCTCCGGGCTCGCCATAGCTGTGAGCTGCGTTGGCATCGTGATAGTCTTCATGTTCTTCAGGAGCTTCTTCAATCCGCTCCAGGTGGATCTGGGACAGAACTTCATATATCTGGTACCTGAGAAGCCCTCGTCGCTTCTGTTCTGGGATATGCTCGGACAGATGATCGACGGCGCGATCGATCTCATACCGGTGCTTGCGGCACTTGTGTTCTTCACACTTGATCCGGTGCTCTCGGTATGCATGTATCTGCTGCTCATCTCCATGCACCTGTTCTTCGGAATGACGGCCCTCATGGTAAACCTGGTGGTGGCGGGATATCTTCCGCTGTACTTTTCGAATATGCTCCAGACTATCGTGAGGCTGATACCCTTCCTGCCCGTGGTGATCATATTTTCAATGGGTATCGCATCGGGCAGCCCGGTCCTGCCGATACTGTTCTGCGTGCTTATAAATGTGTGCGCGTCACTTCTGGCGTTTCTGCCCTGCCCTTATCATCTGCATAAGGGGAAGAGGTAGGATATTCAGAAATATTCATCCAAACAAAATGGGAGATGCGCAAGTCATTGAGCATCTCCCGAATGACGATCGGTCTATCCCTCAAACAGATCGTTAAGTGTTATTGTGTCGGATATATATGAAGTATAAGCCGTTCCGGACAGTCCGTGAGCTGAAATCATTACAATTTTTAACGCCTGAGACGTTCCGGTTTTTTCTCTGTAAATGTCCCTTTTCCTTATAAGTTGCTGCTCATAGGAGGCATCTACTTCAAATGGTTTGTTCGTGTATTTCATTTCACAGAGATCAGTGATCCTGTCGGCTCTTTCTATTACCATATCGATCTGAGCTCGTTCATTCTTATCATCCTCGGAATTATACCATGGATAACACTCTGTCTTTACACCGCTGATTCCCAGAGCAGACTTTATGCTGTTAGTATTGCTAAAACATAATAATTCGAATGCCTGGCCTCTCCAGTTGTCATATCTACCGACATCACTTATCAGGTCTTCATAGCTGTCTATTTGTTTTTCTTTAGACAAATAGTGATAATGAAACAGCAGAAACGGATCAATGAGCTGGACATATAAAGGATTGTATGCTTCATAGTTTTTCTTGTACTCTATTATATATCCGCAATCTACAAGATCCTGTATCGCTCTTGAATACGTTCCGTTGGTAGCCCCTATTTCATCGCGTAGCTTGAATTTTTTAATTCCATACTTTGCAAATGCAATTTTAGACAAGATCTGTCCATATATAGGTGACTCACTTAGCGTTGCCTCCAACAATTTGTTGGTTTCATCTCTGTAAAGGGCATCTTTATTAAACAGAAGTCTGTTGATATTCTGAGATAGACTTTGGGAAGTATTCATCAGGTCGAAAAAGAAAGGAAGACCTCCAAATATCATCTGGCATTCTGCTATCTGTTCTCTGGGCCAATCAAATTCCCTATCTTTGAAGAAGGCTTCCGTTTCTGCAAGTGTAAACGGTTCTACACATATTTTTTTTGTGACACGGTGAAACATATTCCCCGTGTTTTTTATTACATTTTTTATTATCCATGAAGTAGCGGAGCCACATATTATACAGACAATATCTCCGTCAAGAGTTCCTCTCCGATTCCAAAAGTCTTCAAACGCAACAAGGAAATCTGATCGTTTCGATGCGAACCATGGAAACTCGTCAAAGAAAATTATTTTTTTTCCGTTTGGAGATCGACGAGCCGAAGGCCCGGATATTACCTTATCAAGCCTCGAAAAGGCTTCAAACCAGTCTTTGGGTGTGGTCTTTATTTCATCGCCATGGTCGATAAGTCTTTGCCCGAATGATCGAAGCTGTTGCTTCGCTGTTCCTTTTTCTAATCCCACTGCCCTAAATGCAAATTCCCTAAAGGTCTGCTCTACCAAGAATGTCTTACCGACTCTTCGCCTTCCATAGATACAGATGAGTTCTGATTTTTTTGAACGTTCACTGTATTCAAGCTCTTTTTTCTCCCTTTTTCTGCTTATAATTTTCATATGGCACCTCGAGGTTTCAAGTTTGTGCATCGATAATAACATATTTCCCAAATATAGTCAAGCACAGTGCTTTTATTTGGGAAAAGTTGACAGAAAATAGCAACTTTTCCCAAATAACGGCACATATGGCGCTTTTGGGACATATAGTAAAGTGCCATGCAGAGAAGCGAAAAAGAAAGCGCAAAATCATCAAAAAGGTGCGGCGGCCTTTCCGCCCACCGGCGTGGCAGATATCAGGGGGAGGGCTGCGAATGGGTGCGTACGTCTTCGGATAAAAAGTCCCTCATCACCGCATACACTAATGGCGTGAACGGAGTGGTGGTGGATGACTGCAGGGCGGCTGTTGAGACGCTTGAGTTCTTCGTGGACGATGCCATGCTGTTCGGAACGGCTTTGATCGTTTTGCAGAGACGAAAAGAATTAAATAACAATAAATAAGGAGTAAAAAAATCATAAAATGCCGTAATTGTACTTGAAAAAGTACAATATAGCTGAGAAAATGGCCTCGGAAAAGTGTCTATATAAATAGAAAGGCAAAGGAGGTGTTGATATGCGAAGAAAGATCATTATGGCAGCTGCTATGGCGGTATTGCTGGCATCGTCATCGGGCTGCAGCAGAAGTGCGATGACAGGCGCGCAGGGGCAGTACGTAAAAGATACTGTTCCGGCAGGCCCGGGCAGTTATGAGGAGAGTACCACGGCGGCACCGCCATATACACCCATAGGAGAGCCTGTACTGGATATACAGGTCGACCCGGATGCTCCGAAGGGGGTGGCAGAGACGATGAGAGTGGGGAAGAAAGTGACTGTGATAAGCGACTGGACCGCCATCGATCCTGATGAGACATATTCGGTGGTGCTCAGGTATACGGAGGATTATCTTAAGGTCTACGCGCAGGATTATGAAAGGGTCTATGAGGAGTACGGCACCAGCTATAAGGAACTGATGACGCTGAGCACGTTGCAGGAGCTTACAACGGATCAGAGCACGGTACTCAGCGCGATCACAGAGGATATCAGCGCGAAGATAAAGGCCGAGCAGGAGAGCTGGCTGACATCTGTGGGAGCAAAGGAGATAAAGGAGCTCGGCTGGCTCGATTACAGTTTCACCATGAAGGGGGCGGATATATGCCTGCTCGAAGGCTGCAACTGCGATATAGAGGTATCGTTCAGGAAGCAGAGCGAAGGGCTGCCGGTGGATATTTCCATGTACTACGGTACCTATGATCCGTGCGGACAGAAGTTCATGACACCGATATCCAGCTGGCTGGGCGTAACATCCATGCAGAATGCCATTATAGAGCTCAGTGAAAACGGTATCACCTTCACCGAATCGGCTGATGACGGCGGAGCGGTATACGAGCACACCTACAGAATAGATGAGAGCTGCACCTATGAGAACTGTTTCGGTTTCGATACTCTCGATATCAGCTTTATGTCCGAGGAACTGAAAAAGGCAGTGGCCGGCGGCTGCGCGCTCATCAGACTCGACAACGGAACACCCATACTGCTCTCGGGAGGAAGGCTGTATATGGATTGCAGGACGCGGGGACTTTACGAGTTCGCTCCGGCAAAGTAACCGCGAACGGTCAGGATGTGATCTCGCGTTTCTTCCCGACCGACGATGAGCAGCTTCAGATGAGTATCTAAGAAAATATCTGCTGTAGGGGACAGTAATCTTTGGGGAAAGAACGTAAAAGGAAAGATCCTTCGGCGAGCACCTGGTGCGAGCCGGAGGATCTTTCTTATTGGTCGATATCTATGCTCTGCTATCAATCTGTCAAATGAAAGACCTTCCTCAGATCGGGATCGGTGAGCAGTACCTCTTTCGCTCTCTCGCGGTACTTCTCCTCGTGCAGATATGTGTGGCGGGCGGGCTTCATGGCAGGAGCCGCATCGACTGCACGGAGGTAGTCGTCTATATCCAGGTTCAGGGTCTCGCAAAAGGCGAGGAAGCCTGTGTCTGTGAGTATCTGGCGGACGCGAACATCGCGGTGCTCCTGAACGACAGCCATCACCAGAGTGGCGATACCGACCTGAACGCCGTGAAGCGAGGGGTGCTCGGAGTATTTGTCCAGAGCGTGGCTTATAAGGTGCTCGCTGCCGCTCGTGGGGGCGGAGGAACCTGCGATCTCATTGGCGATGCCGCTCATGGCGAGGGAGTCGACCAGCTCCTTTAGGAACAGGTTCTCATGGATATCCGTAAAGGGCGTGCGCACGAAGCTGTTCACGGCCTTTTTCGCTATCATGACGGCCATGTCGTTTATGGAACCCACGCCGTGCTCGACCTCAAAGAGCCAGTCATAGACCGCGGTGATCTTCGCCACCATGTCTCCGATGCCCGAGTAGAGAAAGCGCGCGGGGGCAGTCTTTAAAACGTAGGTGTCAACGATGATGCCGTATGCCATGGCGGCGGGGACGCTAACCTTGCGGCCGTCGACTATAAGAGATGCCGTGGCGCTCGAGAAGCCGTCGCTCGAGGACGATGTGGGGACACTTATGAAGGGCATCTGGCGCAGAAAACCCATGTATTTCGCCGCGTCTATGACCTTACCGCCTCCTATGCCGATGACCGCTTTGGTAGTGTTTGGGAGTGAGAAGGCGATGGAGGTTACATCATCGATATTTACATCGTCGAGCTCGCTGTAGGAGAGCACCTCGACGCCTGCGTCCGCCATGGACTTAAGAACCGTCTCACCGAACATGGCGATGAGGTCGTTGCCGAAGAAGATGACGACCCTCGTGAGTCCGTGCGAGGAGAGCGCGGGACCGATGTCTTTAAGTGTATCGTTGCCCACCATGAGAATGCTGGGTATCGCTATATAACTGCCGTTTCTGAGATTCATATCTGTACTCTGATCAGCTCCTTTTGGTTTGATAGGGAAAGTGTAGCACAGGGAGGGGATAAAAACAAGGCGGAGCTTTGTATCAAAAAAAATACATTGCATTTCGCAGATTCCCGCAGAGTTTCGGCCATTTATGTTGTATAATCAATCGGCATATGTCCTATGCTCTGGAAGCCGGGGCGAACAGGGACATTTGCAGGGATGTGAATTATATGAACAACGAACAGAATATATATGATATCTGCCGCTTCAGCAAAAAATGCGGCGGTTGTACGCTGACGGGAGTGCCCTACGATCAGCAGCTGAAGGATAAGAGGAAAGCGGTCGCGGAGCTTCTGTCAGGGCAGTGCGGCGTGGACCAGGTGGTGGGGATGGAGGACCCGACCCACTACAGGAACAAGGTGAACGCGGCCTTCGATATAGATGAGAGGGGCAGGCATGTATCCGGTATCTACAAGGCCGGAACGCATGAGGTGGTGCCTATAAGCGGCTGCCTTATAGAGAATGAGATCGCGCAGGAGATCATTTCCACGATAAGAAGGATGCTTCGCTCCTTCAGGATAAAGACATATGACGAGGACACGGGCTACGGGCTTTTGCGCCATGTGCACATCCGCGTGGCCAACGCCACGGGACAGGTGATGGTGGTTCTGGTGCTCTCATCACCCATACTCCCATCGAAGAACAACTTCGTGAAGGCGCTCGTGGAGAAGCATCCGTGCATCAGTACGGTGATCATAAATGTAAATGACCGGCACACGAGCATGGTGCTCGGAGAGAGAAATATAACCATCTACGGCAAGGGCTTCATAACCGATATACTCGGCGGAAAGAAGTTCCGGATCTCGCCGAACTCCTTCTATCAGGTGAATTCCGTGATGACCGAGAAACTCTACAAGAGGGCAATAACGGTGGCCAGGCTCACGGGAAGGGAGAGCGTGATAGACGCGTACTGCGGTATCGGGACCATAGGCCTCATCGCCTCTTCGAGCTGCGCGCAGGTGACGGGTATCGAGCTGAACCCCGACGCCGTGAGGGATGCCAAGGTGAACGCGAAGATAAACGGCGTGAAGAACGTGAACTTCTTCTGTGCGGACGCGGGCGAGGTCATGGAGAAGATGGCCGCGGCGGGCGTTAAGGTGGATGTGGTGTTCATGGATCCGCCCAGGGGAGGCAGCACGGAGAGGTTCATCGACAGCGTAGCCACTCTTGCGCCGTCTAAGGTGGTCTATATATCCTGCAATCCGAGGACGCTCGCGAGAGACCTTAAGTATTTTAAGAATGTCGGCTACCGCGCGAAGAACGCGACGCCTTTTGACATGTTTCCCTTTACCGAGGAGTGCGAGGTGCTCACGGTGCTCACGAACGGAAGGGGCGCGCAGTAGTCTGCTGCGCGTAGGACCTGCGCTTAAGGAAGACGGAGGGCGTTTTGATGGACAAAAAAAAGCTTCGCCCTGCGCTTTTTGCGGCGGCGGTATTTGTCGTGACCATAGTGATATTCGTGTTGCTGCTTTTTGCGGCGGCGCTGATACCGAAGGAAGCCATAAGGGAGAACACTCTTACTTCGGCGAGGTATTGCTGTGAGACGGATGTGTACTATGACCACATCGAAGGCATAGCGGGCAGCAGGATCGACCGGTACGCCGATTCGATACTGTTGAATATCGCGTGGTCGTACGACAGGGATGACGTGGCACGCTCGGTGATGCGCTCCGCCTACTACTATGACAAGGGGTACAGGGAGAACGAGAACTTTCTGAAGGCGGTGCTGCAGGATCTGCCACCCACCAGACAGTATCTGAGGTACTGGCACGGCTCACTGGCCATAGTCAGACCGCTCCTGGTGCTGTTTGATATACAGAAGATATATATAATTAACGCTGTCTTAATGATTGCACTCATTATTGCGCTGATCGTGATGCTTTTACGAAGAGGAGGAACATTTCCGGTCATAGGACTCGTCGCGGGGCTTGTGATGGTGGACGCATGGTATGTGACCACTTCGCTCGAATACATGTGGACCTTCCTGCTGATGCCTCTTTTTTCCGCCATCGCGCTTAAGTCGGATGAAAAGGAGGGCGGCCATACTGGTATAGCGTTCATGCTCTTCGGCATGGTCACGGCGTATCTTGATTTTCTTACGACCGAGACGATAACTCTTCTCGTGCCTCTTCTGATACTACTGTGGAACAGAAGAAGGCGCGGCGGGAAAGAGGGCTTCGTCAGAAGCGCTGCGTGCCTTGCGATCAGCTGGGGGCTCGGCTATGCTCTTTGCTGGGCCGGCAAATGGCTTCTGGCCGCGGCCTTCCTGCAGGAGAATGTCTGGCCATATGTCGGCGATGATATAGCTCACAGGCTCGGCGGTAATGAATTCATTCATCTGACGCTTTCGGAGTATCTGTTGAGCGCGCTCGGAAGAAATATCTGTACACTGTTTCCGCTGGAGTACGGCGCGGTGGGCGTCACGGTATTTGTAACGCTTATCGTGATGTATGCGTATATACTGTATGTATACCGCGGCAAAGGAGCCGACAGCAGGCTTCTGCTCGTTTATCTTTGCATTGCAGCAGTGCCGTATGTGAGATATATGGTGCTTCACAACCATTCGTATCTGCACTACTTCTTCACACACAGGGCGCAGCTGGGCACCGTGCTGGCGCTTGTACTTATACTATGCGAGGCGGGTGTCGGAAGGACCATGGCGTCGCATGTCTCGACGCTTCGCAGAAAGGGCAGACGATGAATAAAAAGATCATTTCGCGCGCGGCTTTGTGCACGGCGGTTCTCGGAGCGGCCGTAAAGCTCAGAAGCGACTATGAGAGACATGCCCTGACCGTGCGGCATGTGAATATAGAGGATAAGAGGATAGACAGGGATATCCGTCTGGCTTTTCTGTCGGATCTTCACGGCAATTCCTTCGGCCCCGACAATTCGGAGCTCATAAACGCGGTGAGAGAGTCCGCGCCCGATGCGATACTCCTCGGCGGGGATATGGTGAGCGTAAAGCATTATATCCCGAAGAATTATAAGCCTCTCGAGGACCTTCTGGCCGGAGTATGGGACGTGGCTCCGATATATTACGCGGAGGGTAACCACGAGCTGCGCATGAAGCTGGACGATGAGAGCTATCCGGGATGGTTTCTCGAGCTTAGGCGCATGCTCAACGAGTACGGAGCGACATATCTCGCTGATAAGACGGTGATGCTCTCGAAAAAGGTGAGCCTGTCGGGTCTGGTAGTCGGGCCGGAGTATTACAGGAAGCGCGCGAAGCTTCACCTAAGCCCCGGATACATAAGCCGCAGGCTCCCGAAGCTTGGGGAGGCCGGCTACAGTGTGCTCATGATGCACACACCCGCGTACATGGATGCGGCGCGGGGGGCAGGCGCCAATCTGGTGCTGTCGGGACATTTCCACGGGGGAACTGTGGTCCTTCCGGCCCTGGGACCTCTTATGAGCCCGCAGCTCGGCTTCTTTCCGAGGTTTGCGAGAGGGGAGGACGAGCTCTGCGGAATGAGGACCGTGACGAGCGCGGGACTGGGCACTCATTCGATAAATGTGAGAATAAACAACAGGCCGGAGCTGGTCATCATAGACCTGTCACCGGCTGACAATAAGGTAAAGGCAATAATTTCATAGGTGTCGCGACAGGCACGACACCTATGTGTACACCGTACTTGACCTTCGGTCGGTACATACGGTAAGGTGCGATAATGGAACTCGAGGTAAAGCTTGAGGTGTTCGAGGGGCCGCTGGACCTTCTTCTGCATCTCATCGAAAAAAACAAGCTCAGCATATACGACATACCGATCGTGCTCATCACGGAGCAGTATATGGATTATGTGAACCGGATGGACAGGGAGGACCTGGACCTGGTCAGCGATTTCATGGTCATGGCGGCTACACTGATCGACATAAAGACGAGGATGCTGCTGCCTCCGGAGGAGGACGAGAACGGTGAGGAGATCGACCCGAGGGAGGAGCTGGTCGCGAGACTCATCGAGTACAAGACCTGTAAGATGCTCTGCGGCGAGCTCTTCGTGGGAGAGGACGAAGCGGCCCGGCTTATGGTGAAGGCCCCCACCATACCGGTGGAGGTGTCGCGCTACAAGCCGGAGGTGGATATGGATGAGCTGCTGACGGGTGTCACCCTGCCGCGACTGCAGGAGATATTCTCCATGCTGATGCACCGCCAGATCGACAAGATGGATCCGGTGAGAAGCGGTTTCGGGCGCATAGTCAAGGAGCCGGTGAGGCTGGCGGACAAGCTCATCTACATAACCGAATATGCGAAAACGAAGAAGAAATTTACATTTAAGGAGCTTCTTGTGCGGCAGGAGAGCCGTCAGGGGCTGGTGGTGGCATTTCTGGCGATACTGGAGCTTATGAAGACGGGTGCCATCAAAGCGGTGCAGGAGACGACCTTCGGCGACATAGACATGGAGTGGGAGGAAGGCGGAGCCGAGATCACCAAGGAGGATCTGGAGCAGTATGACTGATGAGATAAATGTAATGGATGAATTGGAGGAGGCTGCTTTAGAGGCTGAGGAGACGGAAGTCACGGGGAAAGCGGCTGAAACTGCTGCGGCTGAGACTTGTGAAGCCGGGGGACAGCAGGAGACTGTGACTCTTTCTCCCGAGGAGAGATGCGGCTGCGCAGAGGCTATACTGTTCGCCATGGGCAATTCGGTGGATATAGGAACTCTGAGCTTTGCCATGGGCTGCACGAACGAGGAGACCATGGAGACGCTTTCCAAGCTGAACGATCAGTACGAGCAATCCGGAAGGGGGATATTTATCAACCGTCTTGAGGACAGGGTGCAGCTGTGCACGAAAAGGGAATACTACCCCCAGCTGATAAAGATTGCCGCGAGACCGGTCAAGCCCACGCTTACCCCTTCAGTTCTGGAGACCCTGTGCATAGTAGCCTACAAGCAGCCTGTGACGAAGGGAGACATAGAGCGCATCCGCGGCGTAAAGAGCGATTTCGCGGTAAATAAGCTCATAGAGTACGGACTGATAACCGAGGCGGGACGTCTGGATACCCCCGGCCGACCGATCCTTTTCACGACCACGGAGGAGTTTCTGCGACGCTTCGGGCTCGCAAGCTCTGCGGAGCTGCCGCAGGCGGACCCCGAGAAGCTTAAGGAGATAGAGGAGCAGGCCAGACAGGAGGTCACGGTATAATGCAGAGCATTATAAAACAGCACATTTCCGATGCAAAGATAGCGATAATAGTAAAAAAAGCCTTTTCGTGCATGCCTATATCCATCGAGGAGATAGAGCATTCATACTCCAACAATGTGTTCAAGATAGCTCTGGAGACGGGGCGCACGGTCATGCTGAAGGTGGCTCCGATCGAGGGCTTTCGCGTCATGAACCACGAGAAGAACGCGATGTACGCGGAGATAAGCGTGCTGCAGAAGCTTAAGAACTACACGAGTATCTCCGTCCCCGAGATGTATTACTACGATTCCGCGAAGACGGTACTGAACTCGGGATATTTCTTTATGGAGTATTTCGACGGGGAGACGATGGAGAAGCTTCGCGAGACGCTCCCTAAGGAGGAACAGGCTGCCATCGACGAGGAGCTTGGCAGGTTAAACAGGACGATCAACAGCATCAAGGGTACAAAGTTCGGATACTATTCACAGAAGCGCCGCTGGCATGAGGGCTGGTACGACGCTTTTCACGACATGATGGAGGACATCCTTGAGGACGCAAAATACTACAAGGCCGACATTCAGGTGGACCCAGAAGAGATAATGGCCATGTTCGAGGGCGACAGGGCGGTGTTCGACGAGGTCACGGAGCCGCGCCTGGTGGACTGGGATCTGTGGGACGGCAATGTCTTCGTCAAGGACGGCCACGTGCAGGGCATCATCGACTGGGAGAGGGCGCTGTGGGGAGATCCCTTGATGGAGTACGGCTTTCGCACGCATCATCACAACGAGGCTTTCTACCGCGGTTACGGAGTGCGGCCCTTCTCGCACAGCGAGCTGCTGCGCATCCGCTGGTACGATGTATACCTGTGCCTGACATGGCTCGTGGAGTACACTGCCCGCGACTACAATGACGAGGAGTACCTGCGCCGCACGCAGAAGATCTACCGCGACGCGCTGGCGCATTTACACTGAACTTTTTTCTCTCCTTCCGGAGGGGTTGCAGGCCGGGGTCCTTTGGATCCCGGCCTGTATAGACCACGGTGGGGCGAAAACCACGGCGGAACAGTATTGACCGCCCCGCCTGCTTGCTGAAGCACCGGAGGAAATCGGGACGAAAACATCCCAGACTCTGTGCGGGTTATGGATCCGGTCATGGAACGGATGGCGCGGTAGAAGTGTCGGTTGTGCATATAAATCGAACTGTTTTTATGCATAAAGACTTGATTTACTGCCTCATTTTTGATATATTTGAGGCAGTAAGGGAGACTTTTATGCATAAATTCGATTATTCATTTCTAAAAAACATGATTCCTGCCGATATAGCAGGACTTACAGGTGTAATAGCTGACTTAAACAGTAAAGAGACAGTGCGTAAGCTGCAATATGTCGAAACCTTCGAGAAGCTCAGACAGAAGGCAATCGTGGAATCCGTTAAGGGAAGCAATGCCATTGAGGGTATCGTGACTACAGAGGACAGGATAAAGGATATTATGGAAGGGGCCTCGCCTGTTACTCACGATGAAATGGAAATATCCGGTTACAGGGACGCACTGAAAATGATTCATGAACACCACCATGAAATGGATGTTGAACAAGATACTATTCGCTTCCTTCATCGGATGTTGCTGGAACAGACAAGGCCTGCTGAAGCCGGGAAGTACAAGACGAACAACAACTTTATTTTGGAGTATGGTCCAGAAGGCGTAAGACGTGTGAAGTTTATGCCTGTGAGGGCAAAAGAAGTGGATGAATGCATGGATCAGCTTCTTCTGGCATATTATGCGGCGAGGCAGGATAGCGAAATATCCCTCCTTCTGCTCATACCATGTTTTATTCTCGACTATCTGTGCATCCATCCATTTTCGGATGGCAACGGAAGAACATCAAGACTTCTCATGGTGCTTCTCGTATATATGGCAGGGTACGATATTGTCAGATATATATCGCTTGAAAAAATCATAAATGAATACAAGTATGGTTATTACGAAGCGCTTGAGGCATCAACCGCTTCGTGGCACGAGAACTCAAATGATTATGTCCCGTTCATTATGTTCTTCCTCAGAATCATCTATAAGAGCTTCAAAATGCTTGATGAATCATTTACGGACATATCCCTAAAAAAAGCGAAGAAGTCAGAAAGAGTGGAAGCGGTTGCGCTTAATGCCATAGTCCCGATATCAAAAGCTGAAATACTGGACAAGCTGCCCGATGTCAGCATCGCTACCGTAGAACGTGTACTTGGAAGGCTTGTAAAAGAAGATAAGTTATCGATCATCGGGACGTTCAAAAATGCAAGATACGTCAGGAAATAAAACGCTCGGGGGGCTTCTGATACCATGTTTACTATGACACTAAAAAGTGATCCGGCAAAAATAGAAAAAGACGGCAGGTTCACGGCAGAAGAATTAAATGCCCTGCTGCGCAGGTTATGTCTGGAGACCGGCTTTAAGGAAAGTGCTCCGGGGAAGTATTACCTCGACGACTGCGAGGACGAGCTGGGGAGGATGGTAGTTTTATTTGCCCGGATGGATAAAAATAAATATGTGGTGCCGCTACTATCGGAGTGGATATCATGTTCTGACGATGAAGGAAGTGAGAACCTTTTGCAGTTTTGGATACACAAACGGGGAGAAAACTGATGGTATATTATGGAAATCATTTAGTCCTGCTTAAAAAATAGACATATTCAACTTGAAAAACACTTGACACTTTTTGTCAAAAAAGCTATTTATAAGCTGAAGGGCTATTTAATTATAATGGTGCTTCAGTCTAAAATAAGCGACGCAAATAAATGATATGATTTTTCCTGAAAACTCACTGTATTACTCAGGTGTGATTGTATGAAATGGAGTGGTGCTATGAACGTAAAATTAAATGAGGCCTTCAAAGAGTTGATCGGAGGAATTACAGAAAAACTCGGACTGACGCTTACAATGATCGTCTTGTATGGCTCGGTGGCAAGGGGAACCGAACAGATGGATTCGGATGTGGATATTGCTATTTTCCTCAAAAAACCGCTGACCAAAGAAATGGAAGATGTTTTGACAGATATGACAGTAGACTTGAATTTAAAATACGGCAAAGTTTTTTCCGTAATAGACATTCTTGATGGTGAATATCAAAAATGGAAGGATATAAGTCCTTTTTATAAAAATATTTCCAACGAGGGGGTTGTTTTATGGAAGGCAGCATAATAGAACTGTCAAAATATCGTTTTGAAATAGCCGGGTCAGATTTAAAAGTCGCGATGCTGCTTTACGAACAACAGGAATACAGGACCTCCGTAAACAGATCATACTATTCCATTTTTCATGCTTTAAGAGCGGTGCTTGCTCTGGATGGTTTTGATTCAAGTAAACATTCAGGCATCATAGCTCGTTTTAATGAAGCCTACGTAAAAACAGGCATTTTTGAAAAAGACATATCTAAAAAAATAGCGACAGCTTACAGGATAAGAGAAAAATCTGATTATCAGGATTTTTACATTGTATCCAGAGAAGAAGCTCAGGCACAGATAGAAAAAGCAAAAAATGTACTTGAGACGATAGGAAATTTCCTTACAGAACGCTGGAACATACAATAATCTATGATAAAACAAATCGCCTCATTTTTTAGTTGAGGCGGAAAGGAGGAAGCTTGAAAAGATCATTCAATCTTTCATCGGTGACGCGGCAAGCACGTCCCCGATGGCACCGTGCCTTCGGCACAGTACATGCTATGAGAAAGAAAAGTTTACTTGCAGCAGCCATGAGCGCATCGCTTATTCTGGGCGGATGCGTGGTCAAGGACGGAAGAATAGAAGTCCTTGAGTTGGAAACATATACGAAGACGGCTGAAGCTGATCCGACGGCAGATCCTGCGCAGACAGATCCTGCGCAGACAGAACTCGTTACTGAAGACAGTACAGATGTGACTGAGCCCGTGACTGAGCCCGATGCACAGACACAGGAGATGGCTTCCTCCGAAGAGGGAGCCGAAGAGGAGACGACCGAAACATCCGAAACGACCACTCAGGATGAAGAGGTAACATCCACCGAAGAAAAGACCACGGAAGAAGAGGAGACATCATCCACACAGGAGACGGTTTCCGAGAAGGAGACAACAAAAGTTCCCGAGGCCACGACAAAGCAGCTTGAAACAACAAAATATACCGAGCCGACGACAACGCAGAAGGAAACTGCCACTCCTGCTGCGGAAACGACGAGGTATGTGGAACAGACTACGGTTTATGAGGAGCCGACAAGCGAGGTCCCTGAAACGATTCAGGTAGTGCCCGTTTCCATAACGGCAACGGTAAAAGGAACTCACTATGTCGGGGACACGTTAAGGGGAAGCGACTTCACCGTAACGGTAAAGATGTCTGACGGCAGCACAAAGACCAATCCCGCCGGGTGGGGAGCAAGTCCGCTCTACCTGTCCGGGGAGAACACGAGGATAAACGTTGCTTATGAGAACGTGAGCACGACGATCACCGTGAAGGCACAGGTAAAACCTACAACGCCGCAGGAGACGACGACAGTTTATGTCGAGCCGACAACGGTTTATGTAGAACCGACCACTGTTTATATCGAACCCACAACACCGGAGCTTACCACAGAAGAGCCGACAACGGTTTATGTAGAACCGACCACTGCGACACCCGAAACTACCGCTGAACCTGTCACAGTTTCCGCAGTCGAAGCAGACGGCAGATGCAAAGAAGCATGTCTGTATGCCTTTGAGCTCCAGAACGAGATCAGGGTAAAAGCCGGAAAACAGCCCCTTGTCTGGAACGAGGAACTGTATGCAAGAGCCTGCACATGCGCAAAGGTATGTGCGGATAACGGGAATATAGATCATGGATATACGGGTAAATGGAGACAGGGTGGCGGCTCAACAATGTATTGGCGCGATATGACAGACGAGGAATATGAGGCTGCTACCCGTTCAGGGGAGCTACGATCCTACCAGATCGTCATATCCGAGAATTTGGCTATGACCTATGGAGGAAAAGCTACTTGGCTTGAAGCTGTAAAAACAGACGCTCTTAAATGTATAGAAGCCCTTGAAAGAAGCTCTGGTCACTATAATCAAATGGTGGGAGATATGTATTACTACGGTGCTATTGGTATGTATTACGACAATAGTAGCCGTAATTGGTATATGAGTTGTCTCTACAATGCACCGACGAACATAGAAAACGGTGAAAACTACGTTTCCATCGTTGATAAAGACACATATATCAAGTATTGGGATCACCCGTTAGCCGATCCGTGGTTCTGATCCTGAAAAAACTAAATATCACCAACAAAGAGCAGTCTTTAAACAGGCTGCTCTTTTATATTTTACACACCCCTCAAAGGGAACATACCTGTCTGGCTGAAGGGCAGGCATGATAAGTCATTCAGCAAAGAAAAAAAGGAGAAGGTTATGAGAAAACATAACAGAATACTCAGCTGGCTTTTCGTGGCAGTTCTTGTTATTCAGACGCTCTTCTCTGACTTCGTTCTTCCTTCGCCATCAAACCCGTTTGTAAAGACGGCTGACGCGGCGGAGTATTTAAGGACGACGTTTGGTATCACGTCTGACTATATAAAGAACCATTTAAACGAAAGCGCAGCGGCTTCGGTAGAAGACACGGCTCTTGTACCGCAGCAAAGAACGGCACTTCTTGCGGCAGGAGGTGTAAGCCTCGATGCTTCAGCAGGAAACGACACACTTCTTATGTCAGACTATGACAATAACGGTCTCGCACCGACATATCACTACATTCAGCTGAACTATTCTTTGGCTGAAAGCGCGGTATGCGTTCCGGGAACCACCATTTCTGACATCTGGAAAAATCATCCCGAGAGTTTCATAGCAAGCATTTACTCATACGCAAATGTTTATGCGCTTGAAGGGGAAGACGATTATCTCGTTGCCTTTGTAAATCCCGGTGCGGTAAACACTATGGGTTCAGCCATATATGCGGATTTTACAAACGGCGACAACGAAAATCCTGTAAACTATGCAGACACGATCTCTTTTGACGCTTCTTCGGGTATCATTTACATTCCGAAGAGCTTTTATTTCGTAGATGGAGAAGAGGTTATTAAGAATATAACCGCACAGGTACTTGTTCCCTATACCTTCACACAGAACAATACTTCCCTCTATCAGCTCACCGTTGAGAATGAACAGCCGGGAGTTGCGGTTGTTGAAGCTGTATCGGCAAGAACGGCACAGGCTTTTGATGTAAAACTGTCCTTTCCCATCGCAACCTTCCTGTTGACGACATTGCATGGAGATGGTATCATCACTCCATCCGATCCGGTTCCCGCCGGATGATATAGTCCATTTTATCTTACCTAGCGGTCATGTTATGATCGCTGTGACCCTAAATCTGTGTTATCCCTTCAGACCCGGATTTACAACGATAACGGAATATGCTATAGTTAGAGGAGAGTCCGTGGCTCCTTTTATTTGCTGTGTCCGAATGGAGAAAAGCATTGGGAAGGATGGACATTTTGACAAGGCAGTTCTTCGAGGATAAGGAGAACTTCGCCGCTGCCGTGAACGGATATATGTTTCAGGGCAGGAAGGTCGTGACAGCGGGTGATGTAATGGAAATGGATGTCACTGAGACCGCTGCGGACAAACGCGGGAGAACGTTGAAAAATACCCGCGATATCTCTGAGCGAGTCGTTATTAGACGAGTGAGAGATGTATGTTACATGATAATTGGCATTGAAAATCAGGAAAAAGTCGATTTTACAATGCCGATCAGATGCCTTCGTATGGACAGTATGCGCTATGACAGTCAGCTGAGGGAACGGATAGGCATCCACAGGAAGAATAAGGATTTTAAGGTCGGGACTGCCGAGTATCAGTGCGGTATAGGCAGTGAGGATCGTTTTTTACCGGTCATCACACTTGTGGTGTACTGGGGAGCGGAACCGTGGAACGGACCCCATTCGCTGTATGATATGCTGATGCTGCCGGAGGATGAGCAGGTGCGCCGGTATATATCCGATTACAGGATGAATCTTATCGATGCGCACTCTATGAGCAGGCAGGAGATAGGTGCGTACGGAAAGGTGCTGGGGTATCTGCTGGAGCTTGTGAAGGCAAACGAAAGCAAGGAAGGCCTGAGGAATCTAATCGATGCACCGGACATGGTATTTGAAAATGAAAGTGCCAAAGCATTGGCAGAAGGAGTACTTGGCAGGAAGCTACTTGGAAAAAGGAGGGAGGATAGCAGTATGAGTCGTGCACTTGATGAACTACTGAAGGAAGAACGTGATGTCGGGATGACGATCGGCATGGAGAAAGGCATGGAGAAAGGCATGGAGAAAGGCATGGAGAAAAGCCGAACCTCTATGATCGAGGCAATGAGGGAGAACGGGCTGACGGAGGAGCAGATCGCGGCGGTGCTGAAGACGGCTGAGGGAAAGAAGGTCAGCTGAGGGAATAAATGTATCGGGAGGACATTTTCCGGCGCAAAAAAAGCCAAAAAAATAAAGTTACCTGTTGATTTTTTGCGTGAAAAGTGGGATAATGAGAACATCCTAAAATGAACGGAGGAATCAGTTATGGGGAAGTTTGTTATCAAGCAGGCTAAGAGTGGCCCGATGTTCAATCTGAAGGCCGGCAACGGCGAGATCATACTCACCAGCGAGGTATATTCTGACGAGAAGGCATGCAGGAACGGAATCGAGAGCGTTATAAAGAATGCTCAGGCTGCAGCCATCGAGGATCAGACAGTGGAGGGCTTTGAGACGCAGAAGAACCCGAAGTTCGAGGTCTATACAGACAAGAGCGGCGGCACACGTTTCAGACTTAAGGCCAGCAACGGCCAGAACATCGGCAAGAGCGAGAGCTACAAGGCTAAGGCATCCTGCTTAAAGGGCATCGAGTCCGTTAAGAAGAATGTTGTCGACGCGAAGATCGTTGTCGAGGAAGCTGCAGAGTAACTGTTTAGCGGTTGTAAAAACAGCTTTCACGGAATACCCCCAAGCCACATATGGTGTGACTTGGGGGCGTTCTTTGTTTTATCCGCTTTTTTGGTGATGAGTGCTCTCGAATGGCACATTTTAATAATGAGACAGTTCCCAGGCCTCCCACTCGGGCTCACCGGAAGTAAAGATCAGATTGCTCGAAAAGCCGAGTGATATTTCATAGGTGAATTTGCCAATCGACACTGTGGAAGCAGTATTCAAATGATTCCTGACCCATTCAGAAACATTGTCAGCATCTGCAGTGGGGCATAAATACGGTGACAGACTATTGATAATGCTTTTTTGTTCGTCCGAGGATATGGTATTTGATGTCAGTATTCTAGCATACATTATTTCTTTTGTTTCCGTCACATATACAATATCCAATGATACATTGTTTTTATTATTCAACAGAGACTTACAACGTGATCCATGTCCATAATCCTCATCCATAAACTCTGTCAATCCATAGGCTGCAGCGGCTTTCGAAGCAGTATTCACGTCACTTCCTTTAAATGCCGGAATGCCTGATTTTTCTATCTCTTTGGCGGATCTTGCAATTTCATAAAAATCATCTGTATAACTGAATTGTGTATCCTGTGTTTCGGTATATGTTAGATATTGCCAGCAATTATTGCTGATATCAGGATAGACTATCATTATAAATGTAGCATATCCTTCCGCTATGGAGATGGTTCCGCATGTCTTATATATATACCCGCTTACGGTGCCATTGGTGAATGGCAGAATCTCAACCGGAGCAGCGTTGTCTCCTCCTGCGGATTTGAATACGCTCAGCACCATATCTGCCATGTTGCCGTTTTGGGTTTCCGTATCCAGTATTTCATTAGTCACCGGGTCTTCATCGTCAAATACTGACAAGATGTTAAGCATTACCAATTGTCTTCCCTGTTCGGCATAGGCACAATAAATATCCGAATTGGTTAGCTCGATATTGGTTTCCCAGTACTGTGGTACGATGTATTCATAATTACCCACACTTATGGTGGAAGTGTTCGTAAAATCATGCTTTTGCGCTTTTTCTGGGGCCGGTTCCGTCTCCGTCTCAGTTTCCGTCTCAGTTTCTGTTTCAGTCTCTGTCTCCGTCTCAGTTTCTGTTTCTGTTTCAGTCTCCGTTTCCGTTTCCGTTTCCGTCTCAGATTCGGTTTCAACGGCTTGTTCAGTGGTTATCTCATGACTATTGGTAATGTCATCTTCCTGATCGTGAGTAGAAGGTATTATTTGTTCGTCTGTAGCAGAAATCTCCTCGGCAGATACTTCATCATCCTTGCTGGGAACCTCACCATTTTCTGGGTTTATTGCTACTTTGGCCCGGCATATCTGCAGGCTGTAGAATGTGGTTTCACCATAGCATAGTCCTATAACGGTAACATCCGCCGGTTTTGTCGGTCTGCCCAACGCGTTTGGAGAATACTCATTTTTCAGATCCTCGAAATCACTTCTCTTTTCGAGGTAGATCTTTGCTCCGGAAGTCATATACTCGCCGGATTTTTCGTAACCGGCAGGTATTATTATAATATAACCGTTGTCATCATCGGAAATATATGAAATATTCCCGCGCACTTCGATCGTTTTACCCCAAAAGCTTTTGTCTGCGGAGACTTTATTGTCTTTATATTTGGTGATTATTTCTTCTAAATCGACGACAGTTGCGCTTTCGTAAGACGGCTTTATGGCATACGCATCGTTAATGACAGCTTTTTCGATGCAAATCTGTCCGAGACGGCTTCCTGTGCATATGCCTGAGATGGTAACTACAGAGTTTTTCCTGAATTTGCTCAGGTCTTCTGTGTCTTTCATCTCCACGCGTATACTGTTGAGTGTCAATGCATCTGAAAAACACCCCATCCTGATATAATCATCTTCGATATCATCTACTTTTCCTGTTATAGCTACAACTGTATCTTTGTATTTCTTCTCTCCATCCCTTTCCCCGGAAAAGAAATCCTTTAATATCTCATCGGCTGTGATTTTCACGGAAGGCTTGTTTACATCCAGCTTTGAACGTTTAACTCCCGACCCTATTAGAGCGATTATAATAATGGCCAGAATCCAAAACCAAATCCTTTTATAGATCGGCTTTTTGTTCTTTGCTCCGCAACAAGGACATCTCTTGGCTTTTTTTGCTATAGGGGCTCCGCAGGTCTTACAAAAAAACATGCCTTTGGGAAGACTATCGGAATAATCGATATTACCACCATTATTATTTCTACGCATAAAATGATACTCCTTTCAGAAAAGATTTGTTAGTATAATACCACGTAAGGAAATAAAGAGCAATACTTTTGCAATGCAAAAAGCATTAAAAACATAAGTGCATACTTTTAGGGATAATAGCTCTACAATAGCATTGCAGGAGGTGGAGTACATGGGATTTCAATTACGACAGGATAAGAAAGAGTCTGAAAACAAAACCATCCGTTTTCCGGTGACGCTAATAGAACAAATTGAAACGGCTATCCAAAATAAAAATGTTTCATTTTCGGGCTTTGTGATACAAGCATGTGAATATGCTTTAAAGGAGATGAATCCTTCAGACTCGGGTTGAATGCAAATCCGGGCCATGTGATGATCATATTTGCATTTCGACGTTTTTTCGATTGACAAGCATGCGATTACTCACTCTCGCGCTAAAAAGTCTTGACAAACCCCGCGCTTTTTATTAAAGTATCTCTGGTGTGTTATGCGCCAATAAAGAAATTCACGAAAGGCAGGAAAAACATGAGCAAAATCGATTTAAGCCGTTACGGCATAACAGGTGTGAGCGATATCGTTTACAACCCCTCTTATGAAGTACTCTTCGAGGAGGAGACCAAGGCGGGCCTCACAGGATTTGAGAAGGGACAGGTCACGGAGCTTGATACTGTCAATGTAATGACCGGTATCTTCACAGGACGTTCTCCCAAGGACAAGTACATTGTCATGGATGAGAACTCCAAGGACACTGTATGGTGGACAACT
>DGVE01000094.1:0-6034 GCA_002395865.1 Lachnospiraceae bacterium UBA4292
GCTGGTACTACACCGACTGGCTCACCGAGCTCTCAAAGAACACCTCGCAGCCCACGGTCGAGATCGGTAAGAATATCATCGACAGCTTCGTGGAGGAGTGTGCGAGGAGATGCCGCGGACAGCAGACCACGCTCTCGATAGTGGATCTGGCCGAGCTTTCGCAGACGGTTCCCCCGACGCTCATGGCATTTTCGGAGGATACTGCCGAGATGATAAAGGGCAGTGATTTCGGAAAGGTCTCTGACGCGAGAGCGCTCACGAGAGAATTTGCGGCTTCATCAGGGATCGACCAGATCGACCTCGTGAACTTCGCGTCGAAGGTCGGGACCGACGAGGCCGACAAGCTCATAAGCACACTGCTCTATGCGGTAAAATACAACCGCACCTCCGACAACATGACGAATGCCTACGGCATATCCATCTATTTCCCTTACAAGAAGACGAACCGGGTGGATTCGGTGGTGTCGACCTACCCGGATATCGGTATGACGCCTGACTACGGCCGCTGCATAAAGGCCTTCGCGGGCGTGGAGACCGGCGGACAGGTGGCTGCGGGCGGTACACACAGTCCCGTGGAGTCGCTCTCGGGCAACTCGCAGAGCGGCGGTATCTCCGGCGCAGACATACTGGGCAGCCTGATAAACTCCTTCCTGACCGGCGGCAGAAGCGTGCCGGGCCTGGACAGAAGCACAGCGGGCTACATGGATGATATAAATGTGGACGACCTGTCGCAGTACATCGCTGCCAATCAGTTCGATACCTCGAAGCTGGTATGGACGACCGACGAGAAGGGAAGGCACCTGCTTGAGCTTGCGGACGATCAGTGGGCGCTTATAAAGGACCTTCAGGTCAATATGTTCTATGACGACGGCGAGGGGTATATCGATCTCGGACTGGATAATCTTTATGAGTTCGAGAACGGAAGACTCGTCGGAGACACGGACAACACATGGCTCTCCATCGACGGTCAGCCCGTGGCATACTACTACGAGATGACGACAAAGAACGGCTCCGATGTGACCGTTACCGGCCGCGTTCCCGCGCTGGTGGACGGAGTCAGATGCAACCTGATAATAGTATTCGACACGGCCAATCCCGACGGATATATCGCGGGAGCGAGATATGACTATGTGGACGGCGAGACCGACACCGTGGCGAAGGCCTGCACGCAGATCGAGGAGGGCGCGAAGATCGTATTCCTCTGCGACTACTACGGCTACGACGGCACGTATGAGAGCAGCTATACTCTCGGCGAGCCGCTCTCGTACAAGGAAGGACTGCTCATAAGCAATACCGATGTCGGCGGCGGCACGAAGATCACGTATCTTCTGACCGACCTCTACAACAACGAGTACTGGACACCGCCGATCAACCAGTGACCGAAAGGAGAAAAGCATGGCTAAAAAACTGCCGGTAATCACATTCATAATATCATTGATCGCCGTGGCGCTTGCCGCCGCAGCGCTCATCATCACCTGCAAAAGCAGCTGCGGGAAGAGGGAGGACACACAGTACGTGCTCTATCTGGGCACGAATGACAAGGATACCGTGCAGCCTGTGTTTCCACCGGAGGAGGCGAAGCAGCAGGCCGAGGCCATTCTGCTCAAGCACTTCGGCGGCTACACGATACAGGAGGCAAACGGCGGCTGGATCGACGGTGAGAAGGTATTTACCGAGTACACGCTCGTGATCCACTTAAGCGACACCGATATCGACGCGGTCCACGCAGCCGCGAAGGATATGATAAAGACCTTCAACCAGAGCTCCGTGCTCATACAGTCCAACAAGACCACGACGGAGTTTTATGAGGGGAAGTAGGAAGAGTAGATAGAATCGTGGATGAGCTCCGACCTGAAAGTCGGAGCTCGTTTTTGCACAAAAAGACAGGAGGCCGACTTGCGTCAGCCTCCTGCCAAGTATATGTCCGCAAACATATACCCCAATTGCTGGGTACAGTATACAATACTGTCTGAGAAGAATCAATAGTTAAATGTAATTTTTAAGAAGTTCCATTCGGTTTGATAATTCCGGATGAATGACCATTTTTGCCACATCGTGATTGACGGCTTTTCGGTAGTCATCTGTTATTCTTTCATATTCTCTGATAAATGCTTTTATCTCGTGTTTGGCTACGCCAAGAATCTTCAGACAGTAGCTCATGAGTATTATATAATCCCCAATCGTTTTAAAATTTACATAGGGCAGGGATATTTCCTGTTCAAGACATTTTTTCATTGCCTTGGAAGGATCGATGTTGCGAAAGCGGGTGTCGAAAACAACGGAATTGTGGGCTATGGCATTTCTGAGATCTTTCAAAGTGTAGATATATTTATAAACGAGTTCGCGGTTGGTATCGGAGGCGGTATTCAAATATTAGTTTCCCAGTCTGTTGGGAGTGTATAGTATAATCTGGCGGATTGGGAAACTTATAATAGAATATATAAACTCTGTTTATTGTAGTGTTAGCCTAAAATAATGGATCGTAATAACTCAGGCCAGCGAGTTAATACTTCTCGCCCAACAATTACCTCATCTACAACACCACTGTTAAGTGCATCTACCAATCTGCAAAGGTAAGACTTTCCTAAATCCCACCAGGTATGATAGGCATCAATAAAAAGGACATGATATACTTTATGATCTGTTCGGTTATAAATTTCGTTAAATTCAAAGCCGTCAAGTTGCGTTTCATAAACGCCGTCTGCAATACGGCTGCCAAAAGATTTGTTATAGTAGTATTCCTTTATTTCCCAAACAAGTTTTGGACTTTCGGTATTCGGGTATGCCCCATCAAATCTTCTGGAGGTAGCACCGATGATACGGCGTTCATTATCCCAGATGTAAGTAAGATTCCGAGGATCATCATCAAATCCTAATTCATTTATATTGCCGGTGATTTCACGTATTGTCTTTTCTGCAATGATGTTTATTATGGCAGTGAAGAAGGCGGTCTGATGCATTTCACCTTTTTGCTTATTTAGTGGAAGTTTACACATATAGTTGTGGAGACGATGTAATTGTACCCATTCCAAAAATTCTTTATTCGCTTCTTGCGCGTCCATTAACATGGATTCAACGAAGTGGTTGAGCATATTAGCTCTCATTCGAGAATAAGTGACCGCCTTATTAACGAGATCGTCAGATGCATTAACACGATACTTACGGCAAATTTTAGATATCTCATCATAGGTGTAATCTTTTACTATATGTGCTTCTCGTTTTGAATACCCAAGGGTTTCTGAAACAAACCGTATAAATGCCCAAAATTCTGTTGGCTCTTTTTCGAATTCCTTAAAAGCAATCATTGTCCTCAACCTCCTTAAAAAGTTCTGAAATTCTTATATCAAGGGCCTTTGCCATTTTTTCTATATTTGCCAAAGATACATTTCTTTTTCCAAGTTCAACATCGCTGATATATGTACGGTGTAGCCCACACAGATCAGCAAAGCCTTCTTGAGACACATTCCGCGATAGACGATATTTTCTTATGGTAGAGCCGTATGCAGACAAAATATTTGAGTTCATATCTTGACACCTCCATATTTTATACATTATAATAGTTAAGTAGACTTTAAGTCAACAGACTATGAGTTACACAGGGGCGCATTATTATGGTACCAGCATTACTAAAATGGATAGGTAATAAACAACGTTTTGCTAGAACGATTATTTCATACATGCCCGAGACTTTCAATGACTATTATGAGCCGTTTTTAGGAAGTGGCGCAGTATTGGCGGAATTGCTTTCGGCTGATAGATCAGAGATGTTTCCACATATGAAGCACGCATATGGTAGTGACATATTGCCTTTTTTGATTGAAATCTTTGATATAACAAAAAACGATCCCAAATCTTTAACGGAGTATTATAGAAAAGAAATATCTGAGTATTATTTAGACCCCGTTGTAAAGTATGATGAGATTAAAGACAGGTTTAATCAGAGGCATAATCCATATGATTTTCTATTGCTCTCGCGTACTTGCTATTCCGGGGTGATACGATTTAGAAAAGCTGATGGATATATGAGTACTCCCAGAGGCCCGCATAAGCCAATACAGCCAGATACATTTGAAAGCCGCATAGACGAATGGAATACGCTGCTACAAAAAGTAGATTTTGCTTGTGAAAGTTATGTGGAAGCAATGGATAAACCGGGTAATGGAGATGTTGTATATTGTGATCCACCTTATACACATTCACAGAGCATTATATATGGAGCGCAGAATTTCAACGTTGATACTTTATGGCGAAAGATTGAGGAATGTAAAAAACGTGGAGCCAAAGTAATTCTCTCAATAAATGGAATGAGAGACTCAAAGAAAAAAGACATTTCAGTTACACCGCCAGATGGTTTGTTTGAAAGAAAACTCTATGTAAATTGCGGTACATCAATGATAGATCGTCTTCAGAATACCGGAAAGGAAATGAAGGATAAGATAGTTGATGACCAATTGTTGCTAACATGGTAAGGAAGGGTAAGGAAAAACGCGAAATGAAGGTATTTGATTAAAGCGGATATCCGTGCAATTATGCCTAAAAAGCTGGTCTGGTGACTGTGTTTTTTTGGGAAATATGATTGTGCTCGAGAAAAGAGAAGAGTTTATTATATTAGCTTCAAACGACGATCATTCAGACGATCACTCGCCTAAAACCCCATCTTGACATAATCCCCCGACATTGTTATTATAATAACAATGTCGGGGGATTTTATTTCAGAAAGGAAAATGACATGGATCGAAGGGACGTGCCCCAGGCGGTCATCACAAGACTGCCGAGGTATTACAGATATTTGGGAGAGCTTTTGGAGGAGGGAGTGGAGAGGATCTCCTCAAACGAGCTCTCCGAGAGGATGAAGGTGACATCATCTCAGATCAGACAGGATCTGAATCATTTCGGAGGCTTCGGCCAGCAGGGCTACGGGTATCATGTGCCCACGCTTTATGCGGAGATCGCCAGGCTTCTTGGCCTGGATCGGGTCCACAATATGATAGTTATAGGAGCCGGCAACTTAGGCCGCGCTCTGGCCGGCTACGCGAATTTCGAGAAGAGAGGATTTAATATCACGGCCCTTTTCGACAAGAACCCGGAGCTGGTGGGCAAGAAGAATGTCAGGGATATAGAGACCTACGCCATGGAGGATATAGAGGAGTACATGGACACCCATGAGGTTGAGATCGCGGTCCTCGCGATACCGAAGACGGGTGCTCCCGAGGTGGCGAAGAGGCTCTGCGACAAGGGCATAAAGGCTATCTGGAACTTCTCACACACCGACCTCGATGTACCGAAGGGTGTCGTGGTGGAGAATGTTCATCTTTCGGAGAGCCTTATGAAGCTCAGCTACGCGATGGAAGAGGCTTGAGACCTGGGTGCGGGGGTATGATATGAAGCTCTGTCTGAATGCAGATCAGGCCAGAAGGCTTGATGAGGCTACGCAGGAATACGGAATAACGGGTATGGAGCTGATGGAGAGGGCGGCAAGAGCCTGCGAGAAGCAGATAATCGGCCGCTTCGACCAGTCGGCCTGCATCGTCGTGCTCTGCGGCACGGGCAATAACGGCGGCGACGGTCTGGCTCTTTCGAGAATGCTCTCGGAGAGGGGATATCTGGTCAGCGTCATTGCCGTGGGCGACGAGGAGAAGGCGAGCGGTCTGTGGATAAAGCAGATGGAGCTTTTAAGCGGTATCGACATCATAAGCCTTCGCGACATAAACGACCTCCCGGACATCAGGGGAGTGCTTCTCGGGGCGGATGTCATAGTGGATGCCATATTCGGTATCGGCCTCTCGCGGGAGATCGACGGGGTGCATGCGCGCCTGATAACCGCGGCCAACGCGCTCGACAGCTTCAAGCTCTCGATAGACGTGCCCTCGGGCGTAGCCACGGACACCGGCATGGTGCTCGGAGGAGCTTTCCGAGCGGATGTGACGGTGACCTTCGGCTATCTGAAACCCGCGCACATACTGCATCCGGGCCGGAAGCTGTGCGGCGAGGTGATAGTTGAGGATATCGGTTTTATCAGGCCGGAAGCCGCAGG
>DGVE01000094.1:6075-23773 GCA_002395865.1 Lachnospiraceae bacterium UBA4292
CCGGAAGCCGCAGGCATATCCGAGCCGGTGACTGTTCTCGACGGGGAGTGCCTCCTTCAGTTGCCGGAGCGCGATATCTCGGGCAATAAGGGCACATTCGGCCGCGTTTTCATACGCGCGGGCAGTCCCGGTATGGCCGGTGCGGCGCTTCTGTGCGGTGAGGCCTGCTACCGTTCGGGCACGGGTCTCGTGTACATATCGAGCCCCGAGGAGAACAGGATCATCATCCAGACGGCTCTTCCGGAGGCGGTCTACAGGACAGATACGGAGAATTCGGAGACGATAAATACCGCGGACGCGGCGCTGGTGGGGCCGGGGCTCTCGACGGGAGGCCAGGCCGTGAGCGAGCTCATAACGCTTCTCAGAGAGCTCGAGATACCGCTGGTGCTCGACGCGGACGCGATAAATATTATAAGCTCGGATGAGGATGCCGCGTGGTTTCTGGAGAAGTATCCCGCAGCCGTCATCATGACGCCGCATCCCGCCGAGATGGGAAGGCTCCTTCACATGACATCTAAGGAGGTCAAGGAGGATCTCATCGGCAATGCCGTCATAGCGGCGAAGAGATATAATGCGATAGTCGTATTAAAGGATGCGTCGACCGTGATCACTGACGGTGAATTTACTGCGGTGAGCTGCTGCGGAAGCGACGGGGCGGCCACGGGAGGAAGCGGAGACGTGCTCTCGGGCATCATCGCGGGACTGCTCGGTCAGGGAGCCGACGCGTACACCGCGGCCTGCGCGGGTGTGTACGCGCACGATATGGCGGGTGCCGTGGCGGCCTCAAGGCTCGGAAGAAGGTATATGCTTGCGAGAGATATTATAGGAGCCCTCGGGGAGGTGCTGGTATGAGTGTACGGCCCAGAGTATGGGCGGAGATAGATCTGGACGCTATCCGTGAAAATGTGAGGGCGCAGAAGGAACATTTGAAAAGAAACGGCTGCGAGCCGAAATGTCTCGCAGTGGTGAAGGCGGACGGCTACGNNACCTGGTGCTGACGATGGGATGCGGGGATATCAATATGCTGAATGCACAGATCCACCGGCATGAGTACCCGGAGAACTGAAATCCCGGGGAGCGGTCAGGCAGGAGACCGGTGCGGGTATGAAAGGAAATGAACGGAACAGCATGAGGCCAAGAAATATCCGGATTATCGACGCGGATGCAATCCGGCAGAATATGGTGCTGCTGCGCGGAGCGGTTCCCCGCAGCGCAGAAATTATGGCAGTGGTGAAGGCGGACGGCTACGGCCATGGTGCTTCGCATGTGGCTGCGGCGATCAAGGACCTGGTGTGGGGCTTTGCGGTGGCCACCGCGGAGGAAGCCTTTTCTCTTCGGGATGAGGGGATCACGGCTCCCATACTGATTCTCGGTTTTACCGATGAGAGCGATTTCCCCCGCTGTATAAAGGAGAAGATAAGACTCACGGTGTACGAGCCGCAGGCTGCTCAGAGGCTCTCTGCCGCGGCGGTAAGATACAGGGAGGAGTTCGGCGAGGGCGAGGCCATTGCCCACATAAAGCTCGACACCGGCATGGGAAGGATCGGTTTTCTGGCCTATGACGGGTTCTTCGAGGAGAGTCTGGCGCAGATATGCTCTGCCTGCAAACTCCCGGGCATCAGGTACGAGGGAATATTCACGCATTTCGCGACTGCGGACGATGTGGTGAAGACCTTCGCGAACCTGCAGCACAACCGCTTTCTGAAGATGTGTGACGCGCTTTCGGACAGGGGCGTGAATTTCGAGATAAAGCACTGCTGCAATTCCGCTGCGGTCATCGACAGGCCCGGCTGGGCCGCGGACATGGTGAGGCTCGGAATATCGATGTACGGGCTCTATCCGTCCGAGTATGTGGACAGGCTGGCGGTATGCCTGCACCCGGCCATGACGTTAAGGAGCCGCATAATCCACATCAAGGAGCTGCCGGCGGGGATACCGATAAGCTACGGCTCCACCTTTGTGACCGGAAGACCGACGAGAGTCGCGACCATAAGCGCGGGCTATGCGGACGGGTACCCGAGGATGCTCTCGGGCAAGGCGGAGGTGCTCGTGGGCGGAAGGCGCGCGAGGATACTCGGCCGCATCTGCATGGATCAGATGATGATAGATGTCACCGGTCTGGAGGCCGTCGAGGGGGATACGGTGACGCTCCTCGGACGTGACACAGACGAGAGGATAAGCGCGGAGGAACTCGGAAATATCTCCGGAAGGTTCAATTATGAGCTCGTCTGCGACGTTTCGAAGCGTGTTGTGCGAATTTATAAGGGCGGGGACGCTTGACGGAAGGGCGCTTCGGTGCTAAAATCACCCGGATTCTATATTTTAACAGGAGAAAGCTATGTCAGGACATAACAAATTTTCAAACATCAAGCACAAGAAGGAAAAGAACGACGCTGCAAAGGGTAAGGTATTCACCAGACTCGGCCGTGAGATCGCGGTAGCGGTCAAGGAGGGCGGCGCAGATCCGAACAACAACGGCAAGCTCCGCGATATCATCGCCAAGGCGAAGGCTCAGAACATGCCCAACGATACCATTGACCGCAGCATCAAGAAGGCTGCGGGCGATACTGATGCGGCCAACTACGAGTCCATCACATATGAGGGATACGGCCCGAAGGGCATCGCCATCATCGTCGAGACCCTCACGGACAACAGAAACCGCACGGCTTCGAATGTACGCAACGCGTTCACAAAGGGCGGCGGCAATGTAGGTACCACAGGCTGCGTATCCTTCATGTTCGACAAAAAGGGACAGATCATCATCGACAAGGAGGAGTGCGACATGGAGGCCGACGAGCTGATGCTTGCGGCTCTGGATGCGGGCGCAGAGGACTTCTCCGAGGAGGAGGACAGCTTCGAGATCATCACGGATCCGGATTCGTTTGCGGATGTGTACGATGCTCTTTCTGCGCTGGGTATTCCCATGGCTGACGCGGAGGTGACCATGATCCCCCAGACATGGGTGGAGCTTACCGACGAGAACGACCTGAAGATGATGAACAGGATCATCGACATGCTCGATGACGATGACGACGTGCAGAACGTATATCACAACTGGGACGAATAATGCGAGAGAATATCCGCTTCATGAACGTCCTGAGGATACTGTGCTTCGGGGCGATAATGTATTACCACATATTGATCGAGGCGCAGATGGCCGGCCGTCTGCCCTACGATCCCTCACTCTATTCAAACAGCAACGTCCACGTCGCAAGCACAGGCGTTGCTATATTTTTCATGCTCTCGGGCATGGGACTCATGCACAGCTTCGAGAAGAGTGACAGGATCGATCTGAAAAAGTATTACAGGAAGCGTGTCGTGCGGATAATGATCCCGTACTGGATAGTATCCGTGATTTTTTTCGTGGTCCTTTTCAAGTGTGCCGTTCCGGACTGGTTTGAGCCGTGGAAGATCATCGCAAACGTATTCGCTCAGGACGGATATCTGTTCACTCTTGGAGCGGGGACATTCTATCTGGGCGCCGGCGAGTGGTTCATGGGACCTCTCGTCATAATGTATCTGATATTTCCACTGCTTTTTTACGCCATGCGAAAAAAGCCGAAGCTGACCATGAGGGTCGCACTGGCGATATATATCATCATAGCGTTCTTGTATAACACCGGTCACGGCGGAATGTTCCTCACCGCAGTACACACGAACCTCATCATGAAGGTGTTCGATTTCATGGTGGGCATGTACATGGCGATGAACTGGAAGAAGCTGCAGAAGCAGCACTTCCTCATGAGCATCATTGTGATGCTCCTCATGGTGCTGCTGCCGGTGAGACTGCCGGTGCCGGAGGCGTTTTTGATAAGCGCCAATGCTTTGGCCATATTTATATTCTTCGCGTGGCTCGAGCCTGTATTCAACAGGTCACAGGTGGTCTACGGCATATTCGATATGTGCTGCAGATATTCCTACGAGGTGTATCTCGTCCACCACGGCGTCATCACACTGCTTCTGGGCTCGGACCTGGCGGGGAGGCTTTTTCCCGCGACGGGTGCGGTGATAGTCGCGCAGATCGTGCTCTCGGTGGTGAGCGGTGTCATCCTCTACTACCTGTCATATACGGTCAACAACCTCACGAAAAGCGTAAAACAGCTTTCCAAGAGAAGAGCTTCCTGAAAGGAGGGGCTGCATTTTCTATGAAAAAGCTAATATCATGGAATGTGAACGGAATAAGAAGCTGCATGGGAAAGGGCTTTTGCGACTTTTTTGCGGCAGCGGATGCGGACGTGTTCTGCCTTCAGGAGACCAAGGTCAGCGAGGGACAGGTGGAGTTTGCGCCGGATGGGTATAACTGCTATTGGAGCTATGCGGATAAAAAGGGCTACTCAGGCACGGCTGTCTTTTCGAAGGAGGAGCCCGTGGCTGTGACATACGGCATGGGAAAGCCCGAGCACGAGGGCGAGGGGCGCATCATCACACTGGAGTTTGAGAAGTGGTATTTCGTGTGCGTCTACACACCGAACTCCAAGAGAGAGCTCGAGAGGCTCTCATACCGCATGGTATGGGAGGATGATTTCAGGGAGTACCTTCTTTCGCTCAAGGCGAAAAAACCGGTTGTCATGTGCGGAGATCTGAATGTGGCGCATGAGGAGATCGACCTGAAGAACCCCTCGTCAAATCACCGCAACGCGGGATTTACCGACGAGGAGAGGCAGAAGATGACCGAGCTGCTCTCGGCAGGCTTTATCGACACCTTCAGATATTTCTACCCCGACAGGACGGGGGTGTATTCGTGGTGGTCCTACATGTTTAAGGCCAGGGAGAAGAACGCAGGTTGGCGCATTGATTATTTTATCGCTTCGGATGACTTAAAAGAAAAACTGGCCGGAGCCGCCATCCATTCGGATGTGTACGGTTCCGACCATTGTCCTGTCGAGCTTACTCTTGATATTTAGTGGATCAGCTCGCGTGAGAATATGAACGCTGTGTATGCGGCGTAGATGAGAAGCATGGCTATGCCTTCGGGCCGGCCAAGCTTCTTTTTTGCGATGCAGACGATGTATACGAGCAGCGAAGCCGCAATGAGTATGATTGTGTCTACGATCACATTCGGGCCGACGATGACTGTGGAAATACCGCTCGAGAGACCCAGAACGAATAGGAAGTTCGCTATGTTAGAGCCGATGCAGTTTCCGAGTGCCAGCTCGAGCTCGCCCTTCTTTGCGGCAACGATGGATGTGGCAAGCTCGGGAAGCGAGGTGCCGATAGCTACGATCGACAGACCGATCAGAGTGTCGCTCATGCCGAAGAATTTCGCTATCACCACTGCCTCGTCGACTACTAAGTCGCCGCCGAATACAACCGCGGCGGCGCCGACGACGATGATCAGGAAGCTCTTCCACAGGGGCATGTCCTTTGCCTCGTCCTCAGCCGGCTCCACTGTCTTAAAGCGGCGCGCGTCGATGATCAGCACGATGAGATATACGATGTAGAGGCCGAAGAGAGAAAATCCCGCTACATGGCCGAGCATATTGGTCGTCTTGCCGAAGAGGAAGTCACTCAGGAGAAGAAGGACGAGACCCTCCACTATAAGAGAGAAGGGGAAGTCACGCTTTAAGACCTTACTTCCGACAGGCACGGGGTTGAAAAGGGCGCACAATCCGACGACAACGAGGAGGTTGAAAATATTCGAGCCCACGCAGTTGCCGGCAGAGAGGCCGTCGCTGCCGGTAAGCGCGGCGGTGATGGACACCGCGGCCTCGGGGGCGCTCGTACCCAGAGCCACTATCGTCAGACCGATGATGAGCGGCGGTATGTGAAGCGTCCTGGCGACCGCGCAGCAGCCATCGACGAAAAAGTCGGCTCCGTATACCAGAAAAGCGAAGCCCACGATGAGCAGTAGTATCGGTAAAAAGATCTCCATGATATGAAAGCGGGCGGATGGCTCTCCCGGCTTCGCCCGCAGCCGGCCGGAAGATAATGCATACATAAAAACCACGTCCTATCTTAAAACCAATGCGCAGTTTTGTCAAGCGCACGCTCCCACAGAATTTGGACTTGAAAAGAGCGCTAAGTTGTGTATAATAATGTATGAAATAAAGTACACGGAGCTGGGACACCATGAACAGTACAGATGAACTGACGGTCATGGCCGCGGCGAAGATCAATCTCGCCCTTGACGTGGTCGGAAGACGGCCGGAAGGGTATCACACTGTGGATATGGTGATGCAGAGCATCGCCGTGTATGACAGCGTGAGTGTTCGCAAAAAGAATGAGCCGGGCATAGACATCGTCTGCAATGTGCCGGAGCTGGCGGGTGAGGGAAATATCGCCGTAAAGGCCGCGAGGCGGATGTGCGATATGTATTCCATCGGCGGCGGAATGACCATTACGATAGAAAAAAGGATACCCATGGCCGCGGGGCTCGCGGGCGGGAGCACGGATGCGGCTGCTGTGATAGTGGCCGTGAACAGTCTGTACGGGCTGGGGCTTACGGACAAGGAGCTTCGGGACGTAGGCGTTAAGGTGGGTGCCGACGTGCCCTTCTGTCTTATGGGAGGAGCCGCAAGGGCGCAGGGCATAGGCGAGGTGCTCACATCGCTTAAGACCTGCGACTGCACCGTGGTGATAGCTAAGCCGCCGGTTGCCGTATCCACGAAGGCAGTCTACGAGGCCGTGGATGCGGGGAATTATCCGCATCCGGATGTGGACGCGGTATGCGGGTCGCTTGAGGCAGGAGATATCAGGCGGGTCGCGGCGCTTATGGAGAACAGTCTGGAGGCCGTGACGGGTCAGATGTACCCGGCTATCGGCGCCCTGGAGGATATTTTAAGGGAAAACGGCGCCGCAGGCGCCATGATGAGCGGAAGCGGGCCGACCGTTTTCGGGCTTTTTGAGGATGAAAGGGATGCGCAGCGCGCGGCAGAGGAACTTAAGGCTTCGGGCCTTTGCTCGGATGTTGCGGTGACAGGTTTTTGCAGGGGTAATCATTATGCAGGATGAGAAGATCGAAGAGTATCTGAAGATAAATATGAGCGAGTATCTGCCTCTTCGCGATGTGGTGTTCAACACACTTCGCCAGGCGATACTTAAGGGCGAGCTCGAGCCCGGTGAGAGACTCATGGAAGTGAGTCTCGCGGGCAAGCTGGGAGTCAGCCGAACTCCCGTCAGGGAGGCCATCAGGAAGTTGGAGCTGGAGGGACTGGTCCTCATGATACCCAGACGCGGCGCGGAGGTAGCGCGTATCTCCGAGAAGAACATGAAGGATGTCCTCGAGGTCAGGGAGGGTCTGGAGAACCTCGCTCTGGAGCTGGCCTGCGAGAGGATAACCACCAACCAGATGATGGATATCAAGAAGGCTAACGTGAACTTCGAGAACACGCTCTCACAGGGAGATGTGATAGCCATTGCCGAGGCGGACGAGCATTTCCATGAGTTGATATATGAGGCATGCAACAACGACAAGCTCATCCAGGTCCTGAACAATCTGAAGGAGCAGATGTACCGCTACCGCCTGGAGCATATAAAGGTGTCGAAGGGCAGGCAGAGGCTCGTCACGGAGCACAAAGCCATCGTGGCCGCGCTTGAGAAGCGGGATCCCGAGGAGGCCAAGCGAGTGATGCATGAGCATCTTCTCAATCAGGAGGAGACCGTTCGTATGAATATCGGTAACAGGAAGAGTGGTGTGAAGTGAAGAACAGAGTCAGTGTGAGAGTTTACGGGTCGCAGGAGATCGACGGCGAGAAGGACAGCCAACAGACCCGTGTTATGGGCGAATACTACGTCAAGGACGGAAGGAGATATGTGCTCTACGGCGAGATGATGGAGGACGGCGGCAAGGTCCGCACCCTCGTAAAGGAGACCCGCAACGGTATCATCGTCGTGAAAAACGGCTACATCTCCGTCAGGATGAATTTCTGTGAGGGTCTTACGGACAACAGCATCTACATAACGCCCATGGGCAAGGTGAATCTTGGCACCACCACGAAGTATATAAACAAGACCGAGAAGGAAAACGGCTTTATCTGGGAGTTCGGTTACAGCATATACATGGACGGACAGTACGTCGGTGAGAATGTGCTCGGACTCGAGGTGGAGCTCGGATGACGGGGTGGGATAATTGAAGAAGATAATCTTAACCGGCGGCGGCACCGCCGGTCATGTCACACCGAATATAGCGCTTCTTCCGTCTCTGAGGAAGGCTGAGTTCGAGATAATGTATATCGGCTCCTACGACGGTATGGAGAAGGAGCTGATAGAGAGGGAGGGCATCCCGTATAAGGGCGTGTCCACAGGCAAGTTCAGGAGATATTTCTCCTGGAAGAATTTCTCCGACCCCTTCCGCGTTATAAAGGGCTATTTCGAGGCGAAGAAGATAATAAAGGAGTACAATCCGGACGTCGTCTTCTCCAAGGGCGGTTTCGTGGCCGTGCCCGTGGTGTGGGCCGCGGCCAAAAGGAAGGTGCCCGTGGTGATACATGAATCCGACATGAGCCCGGGGCTCGCGAACAAGCTCTGCATAAAGAAGGCTTACAAGATCTGCGCGAATTTCCCCGAGGCGCTGGCGAATCTCCCCACGGATAAGTCTGTCGTGACCGGTTCACCGATCAGGCAGGAGCTTTTAGAGGGAAGCCGCGACGCGGGGCTTGCGTTTGCGGGCCTTACGGGTGAGAAGCCGGTACTGATGGTCATGGGCGGAAGCACAGGTGCGAAGGTCATCAACGAGGCTCTGCGCGCAGCGCTTCCTGTACTTCTTGAGAGCTTCGAGGTCATCCATCTGTGCGGCAGGGGCAATGCGGACGAGAGTCTTAAAGGCACCCGCGGCTACGCTCAGTTTGAATACGTCTCCGAGGAGATGAAGGATGTGTACGCGGCGGCGGATGTGATACTGTCCAGGGCGGGAGCGAATTCGATATGCGAGATAGCGGCTCTTAGGAAGCCGTCCGTTCTCGTGCCCCTATCCGCCGCAGTGAGCAGGGGCGATCAGATACAGAACGCGGAGTCCTTCAGAAAGCAGGGGTTTTCGTACGTTCTGCAGGAGGAGAAGATGAATCCGGACTCCATCATAGAGGCCGTCAAATATGTATATGAGAACCGTGTCGATTATGTGCGCTCCATAGAGTACGGCTCGCTCAGCGACGGCGTGAAGTCCGTCATGCGCGAGATAGACGCGGCAGTGCGCGAGAATCTTCGCGGAGACGGTAAAGCTTGATAGATGATCCTTCAAACTTTCACCGGTGTCGCGGCAGGCACGACACCGATGTGCACCATGCCTGCGTCAAGGTACAAAAAATGAAGCAGTTAAAAAGGATATTCGCTCTTCTGGCGGTGGCGGCGCTGTGTGTGTTTACCGGCGCTGTGAGCACATTTGCCGGGGAGGAGGCCTCGCAGGCCGAGGGGATAGTTACCGGTCTTACGACGGAGGAGGGCTTTGATGTGGGCATTTTCCTCGCGTGCATCATCATTCTTGTGGTGATAGTGGCCGTAATAGTGGTCGCATCGGTCTTCAGCTCATTCACTTCGGGCATTTTCTTTGATGAGTGAGAAAGATTTGATAAGATTTTAACAATCTTATTATTGAAATTCACGTGAAAATGATTATAATGATACTGCCTGTTGCAGGCGATAAAGATCAAGGAGAATAATACAATGGCCAACATAAGATTTGATCTGTCCAGAGCAAAGAACTTTGTGACAGATGAGGAGCTTGCAAATATCGAGCCTCTGGTTGAGGTAGCCAAGAAGACACTTGTCGAGAAGACCGGCGCCGGGAACGATTTCCTCGGCTGGATCGATCTTCCTGTAAACTATGACAAGGAGGAGTTCGCGAGGATCAAGCAGGCGGCTGCAAAGATCCAGTCCGATTCGGAAGTGCTGATCGTCATCGGTATCGGCGGTTCCTACCTCGGCGCGAGGGCGGCCATCGAGTTCCTTCGCCACAGCTTCTACAACAATCTTCCCGCATCTGTCAGGAAGACACCAGAGATCTATTTCGCGGGCAACAGCATCAGCGGAACCTATCTCAAGCATCTGACAGACCTCGTTGAGGGAAGGGATTTTTCCGTAAACGTCATTTCCAAGTCAGGTACCACCACCGAGCCGGCAATCGCCTTCAGAGTTTTCAAGGAGATACTTGAGAACAGATACGGCAAGGAGGAGGCAGCCAAGAGGATCTACGCCACCACCGATAAGTCCAAGGGAGCATTGAAGCGCCTTTCGGATGCAGAGGGCTATGAGACATTTGTGGTTCCGGATGACGTCGGAGGACGTTTCTCCGTGCTCACGGCTGTTGGCCTTCTTCCCATCGCTGTCAGCGGCGCGGACATCGATGCCCTGATGCAGGGCGCGGCTGCCGCAAGGGAGATCGCTCTGAACACATCATACAGACAGAACCCCGCACTTCTTTACGCGGCTGCGAGAAATATACTCTACTCCAAGGGCAAGAGCATAGAGATCACCTGCGGCTATGAGCCCGGTCTTCACTATCTGTCAGAATGGTGGAAGCAGCTCTTCGGCGAGAGTGAGGGCAAGGACAACCGCGGAATATTCCCGGCCGCATGTGATTTCACGACCGACCTTCACTCCATGGGACAGTACATCCAGTCCGGCAGCAGGCTGATGTTCGAGACTGTCATCCATATCGAGAACCCGAAGGCGGATGTGGAGATAAACAGGGCGGAGAACGATCTCGACGGCCTCAACTATCTGGCCGGCAAGACCATGTCCTTCGTAAACAATTCCGCCATGAACGGTACGGTTCTCGCACACACCGACGGCGGAGTACCCAATTTCATGATGCATGTTCAGTCTCAGGACGAGTTCTCGCTCGGCGAGCTCTTCTTCACATATGAGTTTGCCTGCGGTGTCAGCGGATACCTCCTCGCTGTCAATCCGTTCAACCAGCCCGGCGTGGAGAGCTACAAGAAGAATATGTTCGCGCTTCTCGGAAAGCCAGGCTACGAGGCTAAGCAGGCCGAACTGCTTGCGAGACTTTTCGGAGTTATTTAATAACGATTATGCCCCCGGTCACGGCCGGGGGTTTGGTGGTTAATATGTTTGAGATGTGGGGAAGAGTGATAAAGAACGGCCGCGCCGTGAAGGATATCACCGTGGAGGTGACAGAGGGTGACACCAGAACCGCGAGAGTATTTGCGGGGCTGGCTCTCATTTGCCGCGCCTTCGATCTGGAGCAGCCGCAGTGGCTCGACGGCAATGTGGCCGAGTTCTTCAGGCTCTCCCGCACGAGATTTGCACCGGAATCTTTTATCGAGAAGGTGGATTTTGACTATCTTCAGATAGAGATCACCAGAGAGGACAGATAACACGATGGATATAATTGTTTTGGCCGGGGGACTGAGCAGCGAGAGAGATGTTTCTTTGAAGACCGGTGAGATGGTCGCCGCATCGCTTCGCAGGAACGGCCACCGCGTGATACTCGCGGACGTGTTCATGGGCGTGGGCGAGAAGGAGCAGGAATTAGGCGATGTGTTCGCCAGAGCCGACGAGCTGACATTAAAGGGAGGCGATATCTACGACACCGCTCCCGATATCGAGGCGGTGAAGGCTTCCAGGACATATCACTCGGAGATGTTCTTCGGCCCGAACATCCTCAGGATGTGCATGAACGCGGATATAGTATTTATGGCTCTTCACGGCGCGCAGGGCGAGAACGGCAAAGTGCAGGCGGCTTTTGATCTGCTGGGCATCAAGTACACCGGCTGCGACTACCTCTCAAGCGCTATCGCCATGAACAAGAAGATGGCCAAGTTCGTGATGGAATCCGTATTCGTACCCATTCCGGCAGGAACCTCCATGAAGAAGAGCTCCAGAAATGACGATATAGCTGTCCTTCCCGTAAAGCTGCCTTTCGTGGTCAAGCCCTGTTCAGGAGGCTCGAGCATCGGCTGCAGCATCGTGAAGGACGCAAAGGATTATAAAAAGGCGCTCGACGACGCGTTTTCGTGGGACGATGAGGTGCTTATAGAGGAGTTCATAGACGGCAGGGAGTTCTCTGTCAGCGTCGTGGACGGGGAGGCTCTTCCCGCGATCGAGATCGCGCCGAAAAGCGGCTTCTATGACTACAAGAACAAGTACGAGGCCGGCTCTACTGTGGAGAGCTGCCCCGCGGACATATCACCTGCCCAGGAGGCCGAGATGAGGCGCATTGCCCGCGAGACCGCAAAGGGCATGGGGCTCGACGTGTATTCGCGAATCGATATGCGTATGGACAAGAACGGCAGGATAGTGGTGCTCGAGGCGAACACGCTGCCCGGCATGACTCCCACCAGCCTTCTTCCGCAGGAGGCGGCTGCGGTAGGCGTGAGTTTCGACGAGCTCACCGAGAAGATCATACAGATATCGTTAAGGAAGTATTGATCGGGTGGTGAGAATCAATTTATCAGGTGAATTATGAGTGATTGTATTATGCCCGGTATGAAGACCGGACTGATAGCAGAGGCTGTCACAGGGCAGCTGTTCGGCGACCCTGATATAGCCGTGACATCCGTCACAAGCGACAGCAGACAGGCCACGGACGGCGCTCTCTTCATCGCTATCAAGGGAGCCAGGGTCGACGGCCATGACTTCATCGACAGCGTGCGCGAGTCGGGCGCGGCGGCAGTCATCTGTGAGAGAAGGGTGGACAGCCCCATAACCCAGATCGTGGTAGGAAGCAGTGTCGCGGCGCTCGGAGCACTGGCGGCCTACTACAGAAGGCAGCTTACGGTAAAGACCGTTCTGGTCACGGGAAGCGTCGGAAAGACCTCCACGAAGGAAATGATCGCGAGCGTTCTGTCGCAGCATTTCAACACGCTCAAGACCGAGGGTAATCTGAACAATGAGATCGGACTCCCGCTGACGGTCCTTAAGCTTAAGACCTGGCACGAGGCGGCCGTTTTGGAGGCAGGCATCGATGAGCCCGGTGAGATGGATGTGATAGCAGCCGCTGCGGGCCCCGACATCTGCGTCATAACGAATATAGGTATCTGCCATATGGAGAACCTCGGCAGCAGGCAGGGCATATTTGACGAGAAGACGAAGTGCTTTAATTACATGAGGGAGGGCGGAAGAGCCATTCTTCCCGCCACCGACGATATGCTTCGCACAGTAAAGAGCGCAGGAGGAAGCGCGCCCATGTTCTTCTCTGCAGAGGAAGGCGTCGGTGATGTGTATGTCAGCTCGGTAAATGACATGGGCTATGAAGGAAGCAGCGCGGTACTGAACACCCCCGCGGGATCCGTGCCGATACGTCTTCACATTCCGGGAATACACCAGCTTGCAAATGCTGCCGCGGCCGCCTGCGCGGGACTGACGCTCGGCATGAGCCTTTCTGAGATAGCGGCGGGTATAGATGCGGCACGCACGATAGGCGGCAGAACGAACCTGATAGTGAAAAACGGCGTGACGATAGTGGACGACTGCTATAACGCAAGCCCTGCCACGGTCATGGCGGCCCTCGACCTCTTAAAGAAGGCGAAGGGAAGAAAGATAGCCGTCCTGGGAGATATGGGTGAGCTGGGGCCCGAAGAGGCAGTGCTCCATAAGCAGGTTGGTGAGTACGCGGCGAAAGCGGCTCCGGATGCGCTGTTCCTTACCGGTGAGCTCAGTAAGAATACGCTCTTTGGCGCCAGATGCGCTTCACACGGTCTTTATTCGGAACACATATCCGACAGGGCGCAGCTCATTTCCACACTGAAGAGAACTATACGCCCCGGTGATACGGTACTCATAAAGGCGTCGCATTTCATGCATTTTGAGGAGATAGTGAAAGCCTTGACATAGTCGGGGCTTTTTTGTGTTTCCGACGCATCCTTTTCATTGACACGATATGGTCTGTGATGCTATACTCGTCCCAGATGTTCACAGGAGGGAGCTATGGAAGCGTCGGTTGAAGAGCATATAAATTATTTGACCAGTGCAAGAGCGGCTGTTGCCGAGCTTGAGCGCATGAAGAGCGAGGATACCGTCCTCACCGAGAAGCGCATCCGGCTTCAGAGAACGCTCGCGAATGAAGAGAAGACCCTCTCGGATGAGATCGCCCTGTCGATAAAGAGGAAACGCGACGCGCTGTGCGCGGGCTACGATGCGGAGATCGAGAAGGCGCAGGAGAAGTTAAAACGCTACAGATCACGCAAGGAGCACGCAAAGAATGAGGGAAAGAAGGAGAGGATCGAGTACGAGACGACCGAGCTTCGCGAGGAGAATCAGGCTCTCATGAACGAGTTCCTCGGCCTGATAAAGAAGCGCCGTCTGCCCGCTGTCACCAAGAACCGCTGGTTTTATGTATATTTCATGCCGAAGGGGGCCTTCGAGATACTTCTGGCTTCCCTCACGGCCATACTGTTCTGCTATGTGCTTCCCCTCGGGATATTCACTCTCTCGGGAGCGGAGACCCCGTTCATACTGACGATAATGTCCATGGCCTTCGGCATCTGCTATGCCGCCGTCTATGTAGGCGTAACGACGAAGATCATACTGAAGGATCCCGATGTCATAAAGCGCACGGCTTCGCTTCTGCGGCGCTGCGAGGCCAACAACCGCAACATAAAGCATATCGCCAGATCCATCACGAAGGACGAGGGCGAGGAGTATTACGAGCTCGACAGCTACAACTATGACATAGCGAAGGCGGAGGCCATGGTGGAGGATGCCGCGAGCCGCAAGGCGGAGGCTCTCGAGTCGTTCGACACCGTAAATGTGCGCGTCATAGAGGACGAGCTGAGAGAGGAGAGACGCGAGAAGCTCGAGGAGCTCACGCACGAGCTGCAGGTGACCTTAAGGGAGTGCCAGATATCCGAGTCGCAGATCAAGGAGGCGACGGACCTCATAAACGACCGATATGCGAAGCGCATAGGTCCGGACAACCTGAATGCGGCGAACCTGACGGCCATGATCAAGGTCATGAAAAACGGCGAGGCCGTGACCATAACCGAGGCGTCAAATATCTGCCGTACGAACAAGTGGCTTAAATGATATGATACAAGGGTCAAAAGGTCACAAAGCGGATGCTTGCATACGCTTTTGTGACTTTGTGACCCGAACAAACATGAGAAAGGAGCCGTTTTTCGAAGAAAAATGAGCGGATTTCGAATGTTTGCAGGATTTTTCAAGGCGCTGGAAGCGCGAAAAATCCGTATCATGGAACATCATAACGGATAACAGAATGGGCTGCCTATACCGACAGCCCATTTGCCATATATTCGACTATTCTCCGAAATATTTCTTTGCGGCTCCGGGAAGTCCGCGGAAGCTCTTTATCGCGGGAACCTCGGCATCTATCGTGCCGAAGCCGTAGGAGGCGTGGATGAAACCGACGCCCGCCTCGCATGCAGAGTCGTAATCTCCCTGTATGTCGCCGACATACACGGCGCGCTTAATGCCGTTTCTCTTGCAGATGAGCTTTATATTGGCACCTTTTTTCTTAAGATTGTTGCCGTAGCACTCGATGTCCTCGAATCTGTCGCGAAGACCGTAGTGGTCCAGGAAGCACTCTATATAGCCCGACTGGCAGTTGCTCACGATAAAGAGCCGGTAGTTCTCCTTCAGCCTGTCCAGTGTGGCCACGAGGTGCGGGTAGAGCCTTCCGCCGTGCTCGAGAAGGTAGCGGTTCTCATTGTCCGTGCATTTTTCGAGAAGCGCCTCTGCATCCTTCTTCTTAAGCTCCGGAAATATCCTGTGCGCGATCACATCCATGGTCAGTCCCATGACTGACTGCACGTCCTCTCGCGTAACGCTTCTGTTTTTGTCGTATTCCTTTCTGATGATCTGTGTCCAGCTTCTTGCGACTCCGACGCTTGAGTCCCACAGTGTTCCGTCCATATCAAATATAAGTGCGGGTCTATTATCCATGATGCCCCTCCGTGTTTTTTTTGCGGCTCTATAGTACACCATTTACCGCATTGATTCAACAGGTTTATTTTATTTCCATTTGCCCGGCGCGTGTGAAAACACGCTTGAAAGAGGGCGAGATTTGTGGTAAAATAGATGCTCGAGACAGTGGATGATCGGGGAAGGAGGGGGACCGTGAGAGATAAGGACACAGAGAAAGACGACAAGATCGTCAGCCTGACGGAAACCCTCGGGGACGAGATAGATGACGGGGAGCCGCAGGAGGAGGATTTCGACGAGACCATGCGGCGGCACAGAGCCAGACTGAGGGCGGGAACACTGCTGCTCGCGGGTGTGGCGGCTGTCGTGCTCGTGTATATATTTGTGATAAGGCCGTCCAGACCGTACGCGCTGCTCGATGAGGTGTATTCCGAGACCATACCGTATGCCGCGGGACAGAACTATGTGAATATGGGCGGCGGAATACTGCAGTACGGGTATAACGGCGCGGCGTATTATTCAGTGGACGATAAGCATGCGTGGTCCGTGGTGTATTCCATGGAGGATCCCAAAGTCGCTGTGTGCGGAGACTGGGCTCTCGTGTATGACAGGGACGGCAGAAGCGCGATAGTTTTCAGCGCGCAGGGCGGCAAGGCCGGAGAGATCAGTACGAATCAGCCGATAAGGGCCGGCACCGTGTCCGGGTACGGAGCGGTGAGCCTCGTGCAGGAGGACGGGCTGTCGAACGACATCATGTTCTACAGTAAGGAGGGCAAGAAGCTCGACATACTGATACATACGATGGCGGGCGAGAGCGGCTACCCCATTGACATATGCCTGTCACCCGATGGACAGATGCTCATAGCGTCCTATGTTTATATCGACAGCGGCGTGATGCAGAACCAGATAGTTTTCTATAATTTCGACACCACGAAGAACTCCGGAACACAGACCGTGGGCGCTTACAGAAAGTACGGAGACACACTGTTTGCGGACGTGGCGTTTATAAGCAACGACAGGGCTGTGGCCTGCGGCGACGGCAAGGTGGTGTTCTATTCGCTGAAGAACAGGACGGCGCCCGCTGAGCTCGCCGTGATAGAGCCGCAGAGCACGATAACGGCGCTCACCTATTCGGCTTCCGGAGTTTCGATGGCGGTTACGGACGGCGACAGCGTGCAGAACCATTTTATCGTGACCTATGACAGCAACGGCAAGGAGCTGTACAAGGTCTCGACGAATTTCACCATCTGCGATATGCAGTATACGAAAAACGGTGTGTATATCACGGGACCCGGGTCGCTGCTGTATCTGGATAAGAAGGGCAGGAGCTTTTTCAAGGGATCTCTTGAGACATCAGTGGATAAGCTGAACAATGCGGGAAGCAGTCCCGCGGAGCTGTTCATAATAGGCGGCGGAAAATATTCATACATAAAACTTGTTAGAAGGTAGGTACTGAGCATGGCAATACTGGTCACCGGCGGAGCCGGATTTATCGGGAGCCACACCTGTGTGGAACTCATCAATGCGGGCAGGGACATCGTGGTGATGGACAACCTGAGCAATTCAAGCGAGAAGAGTCTCGAGAGAGTGACTCAGATCACGGGAAAGAAGGTGCCTTTTTACAAGGTGGATCTTCTTGACGTTGAGGGAATGAACGAGATCTTTGAGAAGGAGAAGATCGATGCGGTCATCCATTTCGCGGGTCTGAAGGCGGTAGGCGAGTCTGTGAAAAAGCCCTGGGAGTATTATAACAACAACATTACCGGCACCCTGAACCTCGTAAAGGTCATGAGGGAGCACGGGGTGAAGAACATCATCTTCTCCTCATCGGCCACGGTATACGGCAATCCCGCGTTCGTGCCCATAACAGAGGAGTGCCCGAAGGGTGTGTGCACGAACCCCTACGGCTGGACCAAGTCCATGC
>DGVE01000119.1:0-3666 GCA_002395865.1 Lachnospiraceae bacterium UBA4292
CGGCCAGAACGACATCGCACTCGAAATCTGACTGTAAAGGTCTTCCATGGTTTCTTATATAGAGTAGCATAATCGTGCTAAATTGAATACCCCTTTTGTGGCAGACTTTTGTCTGTCTTATTGTGGTGTTCAGAAATAGAACAAGGGCAATTGAAGATATAAGTATCTCAATCGCCCTTGCTGATTTTTAGGTTGGTCCCTTAATTGTTCAATGTAAACTTAATGACATTGTGCCCAGCAGGAGCCCTTTGGTTATTAAAGTATGGATATTATGTAAGCCGGTGCACGGTATGTCACATTGGAAATGATGATGCCCAGATTCTCATTGGCGGCGTGGATGACCTTGCCCTCGCCTATGTACATGGACACATGCCGTATGACACCCGATGAGTCGGTGTAGAACAGAAGATCACCCGGCTGCATCTCGCCATAGCTTATCTGACGGCCGTTGAATACCTGCTCCCGCGAGCTTCTCGAGAGGCTGTAACCGAAGTGCTGGTATACAAGCATCGTAAATCCCGAGCAGTCGGTACCGTTTACAAGGCTGTTGCCGGCATAGACATAGGGGTTACCCAGGAACTGTACCGCGTAGTTTACTATCTGGCTGCGCAGAGAGTCGTCTGTTGGTGCGGAGTAGGCATTGACCACGATATCGTAGCTTACAACACCCTTGTAGGTGATGTGGAATACCGTATCGCCGTGAGGCAACGGAACTCCGACCTGCTCGCACTCCCAGTCATACACATAGGTGTGATATGCATAGTCAATGTTATTTGTGAATACCACAACTACTTGCAGCTCATCTCTTGTCACTGTCTGTCCTGCATACTTTATGGAGCCTGCATATGCCGCCGACATATCGCATGGAACATATACATCCCTCGAAGGGGTGTATCCGGACTGCGACTGGCTGGGCTGTGTAGCGGGTTCCTGTGAAGGCTCCGGTGTCTCTGCCTGCCCCGGATCCTGCGAAGGCGCCGGTGTCTCGGGCTGCACGGGATCTGCCGAAGAGCTGGGCGGCTCAGTCACCGGTTCAACGATCTGAGGCGGTGTCTCCGCCTGAGGCGTAGCTGCCAGTACTGAGAAGCTGGCGGTGTATCCGCCATACTCGACTACAAATATATTCTCGCCTTCTGAAAGAGGCACTCCTACCATGCCGCAGGCCCATCCGTCGATCGGTCTTGCTGAGCCGTCACCGTATATTCCGGCCACCGAAAGCTCGAAAATAGTCACCGCCTGGCCGGCCACCTTACCGCTTCCGGTGTAGTATGCCTGTATGCCAACGCAGGTATTTGCAAGTCTTTCCCTCTCTGCTGCTTCCTGCTCCGCTCGGATCCTTGCGAGCTCCGCCTCGCGGGCGGCTTCCTCAGCGGCAAGCCTCTGTGCCTCCTCCTCGGCTGCCTTCTCGAGAGCGATCCTCTCCTCGTCGATGGTGATGGCTGTCTTGTATGTACTCGTCACGGTAACATAAGCCGCCGATACATATCCGTAGAAACTCTCGTCGAGCGCTATCAGGTAGAAGCCGTTCTCCTCGCCCACGATGGCGTACTGGTCTCCGTAGGAGAGCTGAGTGAGTATATCGGAGTTCGTGGTGGCTGCCGCGCGCACATTCAGAAGCTGTGCGTTCGTGACGGTTCCTATATGTCTTCCGTTCTCCCTTATATACGCATCCGCCTCGTCGCCTGTCATGAAAAAGTCACTTCTTACATAACCGGTGACATCGCCCGACTGCATGAGATACCATACGCCGTCCGGCATCGGCTGAACGCCGATCACCTCGCCCGCATCTCCCGGATACATCTTCGCGATGACATTGGTCGTGGATGATGTGTCGGGCGTCGAGCGCACATTTACATACTGCTCGGCTATGGATACTATGTACTGCGTCTTGGGCTCGGGCTCTGTCGGAGCCTCGGTAGTGGTCTCCGGCTCAGTCTCGCTCTCCTCGGGAGTGGTCTCCTCCTCCGGCTCGGTCGTAGTCTCCTCCGGCTCGGTCTCACTCTCCTCGGGGGTGGTCTCCTCCTCCGTAAGCTCAAGAAGCTTTCTAACCGCGTCCCTGGTCTCCTCGTCGGTGGCGTACGAGCTGACGACGCCTCCGGCGCCCGCCACGACATTTTCACCGTCGATGTTCATTATGGCTTCTGCATGAAATGCGGGAGCAGCGAGTCCTATCGTTATTGCGCAGGCGAGTATCGTCGCCGCGTTCTTAAAAATAATTCTCTTCATAATCCCCAATAATATATGTGATACGGATTTTTCCGCGCCGCAGGCGCCCTGAAAGATCCACCAACAACTCAAATTGTTACAAAAATGTTACAGGCTTGGACTTGCATTGTAGCAAATCTTTTTAATTCTGTCAACAGGTTGATTTTATAGAAAAAAACGTTTACAATGATTTTATAATTATTTAAGTCGAAATGGGGGGAAACAATATATGGCTATAACTATGATAATCACAGGCGCTGGGCGCGGAATCGGATGCGAGATCGCTCTGCGCGGCGCAAAGGAACTGCTGGGTATGGGCATGAAGGTTAATCTGGTGCTCATCAGCAGGAGCCGCGGCGCGGCTCTGAACAACACCGCCGACGCGGCGAGAGCTCTCGGCGCCAGCGTACTTTCGCTTCTGGGAGATATAGGAGATGAGAGCTTCCTGAGGGAGATCGTACACGAGAGCGCGGAGAGATTCGGCGGCATCGACATACTTATCAACAACGCGGGAAGCGCGCGCATAAGTCTTCTGCAGGACTTAAAGCCCGAGGAGATCACGGGCTTCATAAACGCCAATCTAAGCTCACATGTCATCCTGACCTCGCTGGCCCTGCCATATCTGCTGAAGAGTGAGAACTCTCCGAGAATCATCAACATCTCCTCGGTATGGGGTAACGTGGGCGCCTCATGCGAGACCGTCTACTCCGCAGCCAAGGGAGGCATAAACGCCTTCACGAAGGCTCTGGCGAAGGAGCTTGCCCCCATGGGCATCCCCGTAAATGCGGTGGCCTTCGGCCTTATCGACACGGAGATGAACTCTCACCTGTCGCAGCAGGAGCTGGAGGCTCTGTGCGAGGACATACCCGCGGGAAGACCCGGAAGCACGGAGGAGGCCGCCGAAGCGGTCATAGCGCTCCTGAAGTCCTCCCCCTACCTCACCGGACAGATAATCACGCTCGACGGCGGCTGGACTTAAGCCCGGCTCTATTCATCACGACCGAAGAATTCCTCGAGCTGTTCACGCAGCTTCCTTATCCTCTCACTGGCGGACAGGGCAGGGAATGCGCGGTAGGCTCTGTACGCCTTAAGCTTTGCGATGAGAGCGTTCTTTCGCTTCTCCAGTGAAGCGCGCAGCTCATCCATCCTCCGACCCGCGTCGTCCACGGCCTGGTCGATGGCATCCTTTGTGCCTTCTGCCATCTCGGAGATGGCATCCACGGTTCCCTGAGCTATGCGCTCCGAGCCGAATACCGTCTCGCTGACAGCGCTTGAGAGCCCGTCGCCTATGCCTTTAAGGGTCTGCGCCAGCATTTCCAGCTCGCGTATGCTCCTGGACATGCCGATGGCCTTCTGTGTGGACGCAAGCGTGTCCGCGGTGTAGGCAAGCGCCATGATCACTATGACTGCCACTCCGAAGCCGTGGGGCACCCATGCGACAAATGCCGCAAGCGGCGGGTG
>DGVE01000119.1:3741-11030 GCA_002395865.1 Lachnospiraceae bacterium UBA4292
AAGAGCCGCCACAACAGCCGCTCCCCACAGCAGTGAGAAGCGCAGGCAGATGTATCCGTTTATATTGAATCTGAAATTGGAGTAATCCCACCACCTCATGTGGAAGGACTTATCGAGTATAAATCCGCCGATGAACTCCACCAGCGTGCAAAGCAGTGTGCCCATGACAAAAAGCAGGGGAATATTGTCGGCCAGCGGCGAAAAAAGCGCTATGACCGAGGTCATTCCGAAGCCGTATATGGGGCACACGGGGCCGTTCAGGTAGCCCCTGTTTATAACCTTTTTCAGTGTAAATGCGTGGTATGCCACCTCTATCACCCACCCGATAAACGAGTACGCCGTGAAATACCACGCGAATTCATAAAAACTCATGATCTGTTAAACCTCTGTCCGACGCGGTATATGCGAGACAGCAGCGCTGCCACAGGCGCGGGCCAGGTCCGGTAGAACATCTCATCGTCCTCCTGTCCCCTGCCGTTGTCCTCTATGAGTTTACTGGTCTCCGACCCCTCGTGTATCCTGTGGGCCATGAGCCTTTTCGGCACATAGAGAAAAGCGCCGGGTTCGGCCGCCAGCTGCGTCCACTTCTCCCAGTCGAGATTGCTCGCGTAGGCGCTGTCGAACACGGGTGAGGACACATCAGATCTCACCATATCCGTGCAGTAAGTGACCGATGGGCAGCATATGGCGTTTCCGAGCGAGAGAACTGTCTTTTTGACCGCAGGTGATGCGATACTGTTCTTCAGATAAAAAGGAGTCAGAAGGAGTCTCTTCGCGGCTATGAGCGGCGAGCTCGCGCTCTTTTTGCCGTCCTTTATCTCGCTGTAATCCGTAAATATGATCTGCGGTAGATATCCTCTGTTCCTCCTGCGGTTTTTGTTCACCGCCGCCATGACGCATTTCGCGTAGTCCCTCTCGTAGATATCGTCCTGATGGGCAATGGTGGTAAACAGGGCATTGGCGGTATCTATTCCGAAGTTCCAGTCGCCGGCTATGCCTGCCTTGCCGTGATTAATCGAAAGCGGTATGTCGTATTTATCCGCAAGCCCGCGGATGAAGGCATTGTCCGTGGAGGTCACCATACAGATATGGCTCTTCCTGCTCTGGTTCTTGAGCGAACGGATGCAGTCCTCCAGATATCCGCTCTCTTTGTATGCGCAGATCACAAAGGCATGCAGATGCCTCTTTTTTGTTTCGTCACTCATTGAAATATACCTTCTTGTTTTGTAAAGGAGTCCCCCCATGGATACGAAAGAACTTGCTCTTCGCACAGTTGAGATACTCGAAAAGACCTATCCCGCCACACAGTGCACTCTGGACTACGACGAAGCGTGGAAGCTGCTCGTTTCCGTTCGCCTTGCGGCTCAGTGCACCGACGCCAGAGTAAATGAGATAACACCCGTTCTGTTTGAAAAATACCCGTCGGCCTATGCTCTGGCCGCAGCGGATGTGACCGATGTGGAGGATATCGTCCGCCCCTGCGGTCTCGGCCGCTCTAAGGCGCGGGACATCGTGGCCTGCATGCAGACTATCACCGGGCGATTCGCGGGCCGAGTGCCCGATAACATGGAGGAGCTTCTCTCCCTGCCCGGTGTGGGCAGAAAGAGTGCAAACCTCATCCTCGGCGATATCTTCAAAAAGCCCGCCATAGTGACGGACACACACTGCATACGCCTCGCAAACCGCATAGGCCTCGTCCACGGCATAAAAGAACCGCACAAAGTCGAGACGGCTCTGAGACAGCTCATTCCGCCCGACAAAAGCAACGACTTCTGCCACCGCTTAGTCGATCACGGCCGAGCGGTGTGCAAAGCGAGGACAGCCCCCCACTGCGGCATCTGCCCTCTGTCGGACATCTGTGAAAAAAACCTGTAAGCTACTGCGGCCTGCCCGGACCCGGTCCCGCACCGGGTCCGGGCAGGTTTTTTGTAAACATCTTCAGATAAAGCGGCATAAAGAACAGCACAAGAACATAGCCCGCTATCATACTGATTATGAGGCCCTTAATAAACATGGGCGCAAACGGCGGCACCTCCTCACCATGTGAGGATGCCATATAACGCGCCAGCAGGATCATTGCCAGTGTCATGACCGGTGTGTAGATGCAGTCCGATATCAGGGCCTCTGTAAGCGGCTTTTTTACGCCCTTCATCCCGGCTGTGGCCTTGTCCGATATCTTCTTCATGGGCACGATAAAACCGATGATGATACTTATCACCGTGCTTGCTGCAAAGCTTATCAGAAAGCCCGGCACCGTAAAATGTCCCGATGTGAGGTTTCCTATCAGTGACAGGAAAAAGCTCAGAGTCACCCCCATGCACAGATTCATCTTAAACCCCACTGCCCTCATGGCCTTCGCCATATTTCTCTCTCTTTCGTCCATGTAAACCCTCCTTGTGATCATGTGTCGATGCCTCTCATATCTGTTCTTTGTATTATACATTTTTCCTCAATCCCTTGCAACCTCGATTCTACCTGTCAGAGCAGTATTATGCCGCTAAAACGGATTCTTTACAGAAGTTTAATAAACTTTATACCGTCTTTTGTGGAATAATCCGCCTTTTTATTGTACTCTGTCTGTATATGGACTTTGATCTCGATCGCCCTATCTGCGGGCGCACAATATACGGAGCTGACATGAACACACAGATGATCAGACTACTGAATGAATACATAAAAGCCGCCTCAAGGGCTACGGACGCAGAGGCTCTCGGCGAGATAAAGAAGACATACCGCGGCCGGTTCGATGCCGAATTCGCAGGGGCGGGAGATCGCGAGCTCTTCGATGCCGCGGCATCCGTTTTCGAGGCCATATCTGAGCTGGTATCCGAGAGGAACGATCTTAAGCGCCTCTGCTCGCAGCACATCATGACTGACATCGAGGCGCAGGAGAACAAGAGGGTCCAGCGTATACTCGATCTCAACCTGCTCACATACCATTTCCAGCCGATCATACGCGTAGACGACGGTCAGATCTTCGCCTACGAGGCGCTCATGCGCTCGCGCGAGGCAGACGGCATCACGCCCTTCCACATCCTGAAATACGCCGCGCTGACAGACAGGCTCGGCGATGTGGAGAAGTACACCTTTATCAACGTCCTCTCCTACGTCCGCGACAACCCCACGATGTTCGAGGGAAGGAAGGTGTTCATAAACAGTCTTCCGAGCGTACGGGTCGACGGGGAGGGACATGCGCAAAAAGAGCTGCTTCTTGCCTCACTTCCCGATAAGATAGTCGTGGAAATGACGGAGAGCGCGGAGTTCTCTGACGAGGAACTGAACGCCATCAAGAGCAGATACGACCGCCTGAATGTCCCTATAGCCATAGACGACTACGGCACCGGCTATTCGAACATAAACAATCTACTGCGCTATACGCCAAACTTCGTGAAGATCGACCGCTCATTGCTCTCCGGTATACAGGACAACCCTAACAAGAAGCATTTCGTGCGCGAAATCATTGATTTCTGCCACGCGAATTCGATCATGGCTCTTGCGGAGGGTGTCGAGACCGCAGATGAACTGCGCACGGTCATCCTGCTCGGCGTGGACCTGATACAGGGCTTCTACACCGCCCGCCCGGCCGCCACGGTCCTTCAGGCGCTGCCATTTGAGCTCAGGTCCGAGATCAGCGCCTACCGCAGGGAACGCGAGGACGGCAAAAAGCTCCGTCTCTACTGCGCCCAGAGCGGCGAGACTGTACCGGTCGACAAACTCTGCCGCGAGGGCTACCGCGTGATCCGAATAGGCTCTGACGACATGTCCGGCACGGTCACCATCACCTCCGCCCCCGAAGACGACAGTGAGATACATATTGAGGTGGCTGACGGCTTCTCCGGCCGCGTAATACTGAATTCCGCCACACTTAAAAACAGCGTCGGAAGCCCCTGTATCGACATAGGCTCAGGCTGCGACCTGACGCTCGAACTCATAAAGAAGAGCTCCCTCATCGACGGAGGCATACGCGTTCCCGCAAACTCACGTCTGTATATGGAAGGTCTGGGCAATCTGGACATCACGCTCGGCAATTCCAACTATTATGGCATCGGCAATGACGCAAAGAGCGCGCACGGCCGACTCATCTTCGACCAGGAGGGTACCATTTCCATATCCGCCGTCAGCTACGCAGGAGTACTTATCGGCTCGGGGCTTGGCGGTGAGATAAATATCATGCGCGGCAAATATATACTGAACGCGAGAGGAAGCATGAACGTCTGCCTGGGCTCCCTTGACGGCGACACCACCATAGAGCTTCACGGCTGTGATTTCGACTGCAATGCCGCAGGTGCCGTGAGCATAATCGCCGGCTCCATGTCAGGCAATTCGGACATACATTGCATCTACTCCAGCATCAAGGCGAGATGCGACAGCCAGCTGGCCGTGGGCTTCGGAAGCCTCCACCGCGGCGGCAGCCGTATATTCATCGAAAGCGCTCACATCGACATTGAGGCCAACGCCGACAATCTCACAGTCATGGGTTCCATGACCGAGACCTCTGACATAAGGCTCGAGCGCTCCTCCATAAACCTTGTCGCAGAGGGCTCACAGGCGCTTCTCTTCGGCGGCTTCACGGGCGGTACACAGCTATCCGTTGCGGACATCGACATTTACGGTGAGCTCAACTCCGACTTCGACACCTGCCTTGTGGCAGATGCCGGCGACGTAAATATATCCGGCGGCAAGTTCCGCTTCCTCATAAACAGAAACGAGACGGACAGGATAATATGATCCTGCCCGTTTTGTGTATCTTTAAAAATCCTTTTTTATCCCTTTCGGGTATTTACTCGTGTAAAGATTTAGGGTATACTTTGTATCTGTTGTGCGCCCGTTACTCTGTAACGGCAAGGCGCCGCATACGATGCGGCATTCATTCTACCATGTAAACGAAGGGTGATAAGATGAACTTCAAAGCGTTTTTAAAGAAAAAAAACATCGAGATCTCGTGGCACAGATATCTGATAGATGCCATGGGTTCCATGGCGCAGGGTCTGTTCGCGTCGCTTCTTATAGGAACGATACTGGGAACTGCCGGGACACAGTTCGGCATAAAAGCCCTGGAGGAGATGGGCGGATACGCAAAGACGGTCTCGGGACCCGCCATGGCCGTCGCTATTGCATTTTCACTCAAAGCGCCGAATCTGGTGCTCTTTTCCATGCTGGCGGTCGGAAGTGCCGCCAATGCCATAGGCGGTGCCGGCGGCCCGCTGGCAGTTCTGGTGATAGCCATCATCGCGACCGAGTTCGGAAAGCTCGTCTCCAAGGAGACCAAGATCGATATTCTGGTAACACCTCTCGTCAGCATAGGCATCGGTGTCGCTCTGGCAATGCTCATCGCCGAGCCCATCGGCAAAGCTGCCGGCCGCATCGGTGATATCATAATGTGGGCAACCGACCTCCAGCCCCTGCTTATGGGTATTTTAGTCTCTGTTATAGTCGGTATCGCACTCACCCTTCCCATAAGTTCCGCTGCCATTTGCGCGGCTTTTTCTCTCACAGGACTTGCAGGCGGCGCTGCCGTGGCCGGCTGCTGCGCGCAGATGGTAGGCTTTGCCGTGATGAGTTTCAGGGAGAATGGTGTGGGAGGACTCGTTTCACAGGGCATCGGTACCAGCATGCTCCAGATGGGCAACATCGTCAAAAACCCCCGCATCTGGATCCCGCCCATTCTCGCGTCTGCCATAACCGGTCCCATCGCGACATGCGTATTCCACCTTCAGATGAACGGAGCTCCCATATCATCAGGCATGGGGACCTGCGGCTTTGTGGGCCAGATCGGCATCTACACCGGCTGGGTTAACGATATCTCCTCCGGCGCGAAGTCTGCCATCACCTCAACGGACTGGATCGGCCTCGCACTCGTGTGCTTCATCCTCCCCGCAGTACTCTCATGGGCATTCTGCATGGTCCTCAGAAAGATGAAGTGGATAAAGGAGAACGACCTCAAGCTGCCGGAGTGATCAGCCCCACAGATCAAATATCGTCATCTGCCTATACCTATCCGGCAGTTCGCGCAAGTAACCGAAGCACTCCTTTGGTGTCGACAGGAGTCCGTTTTCTTTGCATATGTCGTGAAAGATTCCCTTCAGTTCCTTCGCGTTCGGACTTGGAAGCTCGTAGGCGTTTCCGTATCGCTTTATATACTGCTCCTTCAGCCCGGGGAAATGCTTATCGAGCGCTCCGTAGTAGTACTCGCGGTCACCCTCGCGAAGCGTGAGCCCCATACCGAAGTCGATAACGCCCTTTACACCCGTGCGGACGCACTCGTTCAAAATGGCTGTTATATTCTCCTTCGTGTCATTGATAAAGGGCAGTACGGGAGTGAGCCACACGATCGTGGGAATGCCTCTTTTTTGCATCTCACCCAGCACCTCGATACGGCGCTTCGTGTTGCATACATTCGGCTCTAAAATGGCGCACAGCGCGTCATCATAGGTCGTCAGAGTCATCTGAACCACACATTTCGTGCTTCTGTTGACCTCATCCAGCAGGTCTATATCCTGCAGTATACGGTCCGATTTTGTCTGGAGCGTCACCCCGAAACCGTTCTTCAGGATGATCTTCAGGCATTTTCTTGTCAACCGCAGCTCCTCCTCGCAGTGCATATAAGGGTCCGACATGGCCCCAGTTCCTATCATACACTTTTTCCTCTTCGATCTGAGTGCCCTCTCCAGAAGCTCCGGGGCGTTGCGCTTAACCTCTATATCCTCGAAGGGATGCGTGAACTGATAGCACTTGCTCCTGCTGTCGCAGTAGATGCACCCATGCGTACACCCGCGGTAGATATTCATGCCGTAGTAACCGTCCTTACCGGTCAGTATCCCTTTCGCCTCGACAAAATGCATCGTTAACACCCCCTGTCCGGACCCTGAGGCCCGATAAACCCGTCTCCCCTTGCTTTGATCGGATGCCTGATCATCGTTTTTCTTTCCTGCGAATCATCGTACCCGCTTTCCTTGTTGCTTTAATCTCATATGGTTACTTATCCATCCCTATCCACTGGATGAATGCCGTCTTATCGCTGCTGTTATACCCTGCCTTCTCATAGAAATGCAGCGTCTCCGGTCTCTTTGATCCGGTTAGGAGCATCATCTTATAACAATTCTCCTGTTCCGCTATTTTCCTTGCAAAATTCAGGCACTCACCGGCATATCCATTGCCTCTGTGATCGGCATGTGTTACCACATTTTCAACAAAGGCATACGGTCTCACATTCCTTGTCAGATTCGGTATGATCACACATACACAGGAAGAAACGAGCTGACCATCAATTTCATTCACGATCAGATGAT
>DGVE01000014.1 GCA_002395865.1 Lachnospiraceae bacterium UBA4292
AGGCCTCCGTCAGAAGAAAGATCGCCGCCACCCCAATTAATTTTGATTTCCTTGTTGCTTTCAAGAGTCCTTTTTCTATTCACTTTTTAGATGAAACGTGAAGAACAAGGAAGATGTTGAAATACATAGCTTTTAGTCGCGGTCACCGTATTGCGGTGAATAATTCAGGCTAATTATTCATCCGCACCCCACCGTTGCAAAAGCATCCACGGATAGTCAGAAATATGTATTCTGTGAACAAATATCACGTCAGACTCACTCAAATAGAATACTTCATCCCCCTCATCCATAAAAGCGCCCTCACCATCATTCCTCGGCAGACTGGTGACCAGCTTCACCACCCCAAGGCATTCTGCATTTTCAATTTCGTCCGGTTGATTCATAAAACAGGCTTCCGTTTGCTCTCCAAGTATCTTATACATTTTTCCATTATGCATATAAATGCACTTCTGTTCTGAAAAAGGCGCAATTGTTCCGTTCACCTTTCCGGTAGGTGTCAACGAGTTGTTGCGGCTTATCGTATAGGTGTATGTTGATGGATCCTCTTTTCTGTCACAGCCGGCAAAAGATATAAGGCACAATATCATAATAATTGTAACACAATATCTGTTTTTTGAATGACAACACTTTTTCAAGCGATAATAATCCCAGCGCATAAACATGATTCCCCCAAAAGTCGAATATATATCCAAGGTGTGACGATACTTCAAATATACGTAAATACCAATTTAAATTACCTCAACAAATCTTCAAAATCAACTTCAAAATCACTTCAAGTTCGCTTCTATTTTTCATCAAAGCCTTATCGGAGGATCAGTTATACCTCCTCAAAACCTCCAGCCCCAGAAGCAGTGCCTTCTCGTGCGAGCCGGTCTCGAAATCCCTGGCATCGTACTCTCTGACATTCGCAAGCGAATCCGCGGTAAATAAAAACTGCCCGAACTTAGCGCGCCTCTTCCTGCAGCCTCCCGCCCTCCCAGTCATGGTCCGGCGCTATGACCTCCCGCGAGGACATGTCGTATTCTAAAATTGGGATCTCGTTCTTTGTAATCAATCCGGGATTATATATCATCCGGCAGATCGAATTCTGTTGAAAATAGATGTCCACTAAGCATTCTGGTCAGTCTATAGTGCCCCGCTTTAAGCTTTATGTTATCCGGAATCATATTTATGACAGACCAGCTACCATAATCCTTGCTTTCATTTTTCATGTAGTAGCCTAATTCTCCTACCCCTACAGATACTTCCGGATATATTATCTTTTTCGTTTTACCATCTTCTATTAGCTCCAGTCTAAAAAAATTTTCATTCATAGCAAATCCCTTGTTGTCACGATCTATTATGAATACCTCAATTCCTTTAGTATTGCGCTCCACAAAATACATCTCTATATTCCAGGTATCTCTTTTTTCAACGCCAAGCCACTCGACAACAAAAGCCTCATCGTCCAGCCCGTCTATAAATTCTTCCTCGTACGATGTATCATTGATCTGATTTGATCTGCAGCCGCACAACAGGATACTTGCAAAAAGGATAAGTATTGTTTTTTTGAAAGTGGTTGTATTCATGTTCCATTCCCCGCTTTCCCTATGCGAAATACAGCGTACATAGGTCGTCCACTTATTATTTTAGTCATCCTGTATAAACCGTCTCCCAAAACACCTTTCCGTAGATACTTTTCTATTTCACCCCCAAAAATAGGGTTTCCTTCCAGTTGTAAAACACTTTTTATTGCAAATGCATCACTGTGGGGTGCGTAGTATGTCAGGTTGTTGTATGAATCGACTTCATCAGATGCAAAAATTACCTTCCACTGATCTTCTTCCATTGCTTCCAGTATGAAGTAGGAATCATTCATTGCGAAGCCCTGATTATCATGATCAATTATTACTATAGAGAGTTCCTTGTTTTTTTGAGAGTAGAACAGCAATTCTATATTCCACGAAGTCCGTTCACTCATACCCGGAGCACGTATGTATATATCCTCAGGCAATTCAGCTTCGGATTTGTATGTTACGTTATTAGAAGATGGATAATATACATGACAGGGTACATATTCCTTTGCTCTATCATCATGGTTGCAGCCAAAAAGCACGAGCATAACAAATATAAGTGGAAGTACTTTTTTTAATAAACCCATAAATTTATCCCCACCTTTGAGCTGATGCTTCTCTAGCAGCGACAATCAAGCCAAATAAGTAAATTTAAGTTCCCAATCCTACCTTCCCAGCCTGTATACGCCTCTCAATCCTGCATCCAGATAGATCTCGGTTGAGCCGATATAAAGCTTGGTTCCGCCTGTTATCTCAATGACGGCATGCTCACCGGACAGGAAGTTCACCAGCTCCGGCTCCATGAACATAAAATCGACGAACTCGAAACCATAGTAATTGTCGATGTCATAGTTGTCTGCGTATGCGTATACCGGTTCCTTCACGTCAAAGCTTACGAAATCGTCTCCTTCAACATTGAAATAAAAGCCATCCTCTGAAAAAGTCACGGTTAATGCAGCGGCATCCTTATCTGTTATAAGGAAGCTCGACTGAAGCGGAACGTGGACCAGTTCATTTGCGGTATAGGTTCCGAAATAGTCCGATATGTTACCGGATACCATGCTGTCGGTATTCTTCTGTGCCAATATAACTCGATATCTGCACGCGCCTGAACCTATGGAGGACAGATTACCCGCCTTCATGACACAGCGTATCACGTTATCGTTCTGCTTTGTGACATCCTCCGCGCCTATGGATCTGAGCCATCCCATCTCCTCTCTGAGCATGTCATCATTTACTTTTCTAATCTTTCCGAGCAGATCCTGCCAGATCCGGGCTCTTTCTGCTGTTGAAATATCCTCTGTCACTTCGAGGTACTCTTCAGTCAGCTTTTCAACTGTTTTTCCGTCAAAAAGCTGTCCGTAAATATCCGCATAAGCCTCTCTCATATCATATATCACTATCATGACGCACAGCCTGTCATCTGCTGCATACGCAGAAAGATCAGACGCAAACTCCACTTTATCCTTCGGCTCCCCCTTTATAAGGCTCTGATAATCTGTCTGAGCGGCATATACGATATCTGCCGGCTTATTTAAGATCATAATAAATGCCGCCAATACGGCAACCGATACGGCCGCAGCAGCGACCCATCGAAATCCTCTGCGCCTTCCGGTCCGTGAGCTGACAGTTTCCGTCCCATCGTTCATTTGTGCTTTGTTTCTTATGTTATCCAGTATTCTGTCCTCATCGGACTTGTCAAATTTAATAGACTCCATGGCATTATTTACGGTTTTTTTAATATTGTTATCGTTATACATATAGTTTCCTCCTTTTCTCAGGGCACGCCCTGCCGGCAGTTCAGTTCACATCATCTGAAGAATTCACGGTCAGTAACTTCCTCAGCATGTTTTTCGCTCTCATCAGACGCCACCTCACGGTTGCGGCCGGTTTTTTTATCATTCCGGCTATTTCATCCGTTTTATAACCCATATAATAGTGCATCAGTATAACTGTCTTATACTTTTCCGGAAGTTTCAGAATCACATCAAGAGTATCATCATATACACTGTCGGTGCGGGCAATGTTCTCATCCGCCTCCTCAAACAGCCTCACCTTATTGTACTCCCAGCTCTTCAGGCGATTCTTACACATATTTGCGGCTGCGATCGTCAGCCACTTCCTCTCATGGTTCTCATCATTGAACCTGATTCCTTCAGACAACACCTTAACGAACAGATCCTCTGTAATATCCTCTGCTTCCTCTTTGCTGCTCATATAAGAAAAACACAACCGATATACATATTTACAGTTTCTTCTGTAGAAAGCTTCAAAATCCGCGGTATTTGAAGTTTCTGCCATCTCCTCATCACCTCCTGCCTATATAACAATCGAACGACAGATTTTGTTTGATTTTTTTTAAAAAAAAGCCCTCCGGTGCCGAAGCTTCCGGAGGGTATAATAATCTACTTCATCTTTACTGCCAGCATCGTAATATCATCGAACTGGGCGGCGCCGTCGACGAAGCGGTCGACGCGGCCCTTCACGCAGTCTATGACCTCGGCGGGTTCAGCGCTTCCGATCACCTTCAGCGACTCGAGGAGGCGCTCAGTGCCGAACTGTTCGCGGTCTGACTTCATCGCCTCGGTGACTCCGTCCGTGTACTGGAAGATCACGTCACCGTGGCCGAGCACCAGCTCGCTGTTCTTAAATGCAGGCTCCTCGTCGAGCTCCAGCAGCTCGGGGTCGAAGGCCGCGAGAGCTACTCCGTTGCGCTTATCCACAAACTTCCACTCGCCCCCGCGGCAGATCATGGGCTTTTCATGTCCCGCGTCCGCGTACACGAGCCTGCCGGTGGATATCTGAAGTATGCCCAGCCATACAGTCACGAACATGCCCTCACGGTTGTTCTCGCACAGCTGCGCATTTACACGGAAGAGCACCGCTGCGGGATCCATGCCCGAGAGGACCGCGTCCTTTAACATCGTCCTCGCGGTCATCATGAACATGGCTGCCGGTACGCCCTTGCCGGACACATCCGCCATGACCATGGCCAGGTGATCGTTATCCGTCAGGAAGAAGTCGTAGAAGTCGCCGCCGACCTCCTTCGCCGGCCTCATGAACGCGTATACATCGAAATCGTTCCTGTCAGGGAATGCGGGAAACTTGTTCGGAAGCATGCTCGTCTGGATGTTCGTGGCGATGGAAAGCTCCGTTCCTATCCTCTCCTTCTCCGCCGTAACGGAGGTCAGGTTCTCCACATAGTCGGCTATATCGCTCTCCATATCCGCCATGATGAGGCTCAGATTCTCGATCTCATCACCCGTGTGGATGTTCAGTCTGGAGAAATGATTGCTTAAAACTATGCCCTTCTTTTTATCCGCCGCATAATCGAGGGCTGCGTCAGCGATCGAATTGATGGGCTGTACAAGGCGCTTCTTTATATACTTATTAAGCAAGTATCCGAAAATAAGTGTGGCGATTATCAGCACCACAAAATAAAGCAGCGCAAACGTCTTCATGCCGTCGGCCACGTTTTCGAGTGTTATATCGCCGTAGACAAAGGCCACGATCTCACCCGAAGCATCCTTTATCGGGACGCCTGCGGTGCATATCCAACCATATTTCGCGTTGTTCTCTATGTAGTAGAGCCGGCCCTCGCCGTCCCAGTTCATGAACCTCTCGATCTCGCCCTCAGAGATATCCTCCCAGTCGCCCGTATACATACGGATCTCGGGGTCGAGCTCCGCATCGGCTATGTAGACGATCCTCTTCCTGTCTGTATCATACATGCCTATGTACAGATCATCGATGTCATCGTTCACATCGAATTCCTTCAGGATACCGGCGAGCATGTCGTTGTTCCTGATCTTGCTCACATCGGAAAACAGCCGGTGATAATCCTCCGTACCAGTCCCCGCCAAATCCTTCTCGTCAAGACTGCGGTAGATGCTCATGGTCGTGGCTGCGGAAGTCATTATATCCGCGCCCGACTTTTCTATCACCATGGCCATCGATCTCGTGGTGGCCGAGACCTGCGATATGTACTGATTCACCAGGACATAGGTATAAAGCCCGAGTCCGACAAGGAATGTCAAAAACCCGAGCAGAAGCGATCCGAGTACCGTTGCGTTAAATACTGTCGCGGGAAGGGAATAAAACCTCCTTTCCGCATCGCTCATATCCCTTACACTTTTTTCAGGCATAGCATATACCGGCCCTTCAAATTCTCTTGACCACTGTCAATATATTCTGTCCGTCACGGTAAGCGTAGCTCACCTCATCCATGGTTTTCTTCACGAGGAGTATTCCGAGACCTCCCTCGCGCTCCAAGAGCGCTTCCTCGGATATATCCGCGTCCTCTTTTGCGAGAGGATCGAACGGCTTGCCCGTGTCATAAAAGCCTATGGCAAAGTTTCTGTTTTCCTCGTTGTATTCACAGCAGATGGTGACATTTCCATCCTCGGGCTTATATGCGTAGTTTGCTATATTTACAAATATCTCCTCTACGGCCAGTCTTATCTGGAACTTTGCTCTCTCGGTGCAGTCGGTCGCCTCAAGGCATTCCTCCACGAAACCGCAGGCTTCATCAAGTTTATCTATATCCGCAAGAACAGTAAGTGTCTTCATAAAATATCTCCTGTTGGTTACATGAATTTAAACAATCTGGTGAAGCCGGTTATCTCCAGCACTTCCATTACCGACTTGGTCACATTCTTCGCAGCAAGTATCCCGTGCTTTGCTCTCATGTCCATGAACGCGTGCTTAAAAGCCCTCAGACCCGCGCTTGAGACATATTCCAGCTTGCCCATGTCCAGAATCAAAGTGTCAAACTTCGAGACAAGGTCCACCAGAATCTTCTCAACATCGGCTGCGTTTCCCGCATCTATATATCCGATGAGCTGGAGCTCTCCCTCGCTCCCGCGCTTGATCAGGTTCATGTTCATTGTCATGATGTTTCGCTTCCTTCCTGTATATCATCGGCTGTCTCCGGGTTCTTCTGTGCGTCATCCCCCGGATTTTTGCCTTTATTCTTTTTCTTCTTTTCCTTTTTGGGCTTCCCGGCCTTTTCAGGCTTCACGGGCTTTTTGGGCTTTTCTGTGGATATGGTGATGTCCTCAGGCAGCTGCTTCTTAAAAGCCCTGATCGATCTGTAATTGGACAGCCATCCGGTCAGTCCTCTTCCCGTCCAAGCCGTGAGTACCGGCTGTCCGTCCACATATTCAAATGTCAATACCGACGGCCGGCCGAAGATGTACTTGAGATAGCAGGCTACCGTATCCGGCTGCCCCTGAAGGATGAGTCCCCGGCCAATATTTCTCATAGCCATAAATGCGGCTTCAAGAGTCTCCTCCTCGCTTCGCTTCGTGTCTATGAGCCTGACCATACGGCCGAGGCCCAGAAACAGGACCGCGCCCGCGCCGTCATGTATGCCGACAGGCATCACAAAATCCTCATCTGTCATGGACATATACCGTCCGTCCTCGGTAAGCATCACGTTACCGAGCAGAACGCTCTTTATCTCCTGGTACTGCAGGGTCTTCTTAGCCATTTGTGTGTTCCTTTATGCTTTGTCAGGCAGATGTTTCACCGGTGCCCAGCACCTTCTGATTTCTCTCCTTGAGATCATAGTAGACCTCATCGGCCTTGAACATCTTGCTGCGGATCTCGGTGAGATCCATAGGTCCGAACTTGTAATATTTGCACTTGTATGAAGGCGTGTACTTGGTCTTGAGCGGGAAGGAGTTGAAGGAAACAATGATGCTGTTGCCTGTGCTCTCCTGGTTGTTCAGACGCTGCAGCTCGGAAGGATAGATGAGCGGACGCACCTGGGTATTCGTCGAAACATTGATATCTCCGGCCTTGCTTCCGAGCGAGCTCGATGTGGATGTGGTCTTTACGGTCATGTTTCCGCACATCTCTGAGAACATCTTACATGTATCGGTATCATTTGAACCGATGAACATCTTCACACCGCAGTTACCGATAACGATATCCGCGACCTCCTTGCCGTATACGTTCGTGAGCTGTACGAAGGACTGGACCACCATGGAGAACCATATCTTTCTCGAACGTCCGACGGTGATCATCTGGCCGAACTTGTCGATCTTGGGCATGTTGCCGAACTCATCCATGATGAAGTAGACGTTTCTGGGAAGCGTCTGCCCGGGCAGGCCCGTGGCGATCTTGATGAGTCCCTTGTAGGTACTCAGTATGAACAGAGAGGCGAGCGAGTGTCTCGTATCCTTCTCATCAGGTATCTTAAGGAACAGCGCACAGGGTCCGGTCGTGAACTCCTCGACCTTGATATCGGTGGCGCTGGTCAGCCCGCAAAGACCGCGGTCATTGAACAGGTTCATCTTATCGAAGGTAATGGACATGTAGCTGCCCAGGGTGGTATCCGGCGCAGTCATAACCTGACGCGACATCTGGTAAGCCTGCGAGAGCTTGTCGCGGCCGTTGAAATACTCCTTCAGAGCCTTGTAATTGTTTTCACTGTTTCCGAGCGCCTTGTTGACGTTGAAAAGGTTGAACTTCTCCTTCGTCATCTCGAGCTCCGGGTTCCGGCTGTCCTCGAGCATGGCCAGAACGATTGCCATGACGATGGATCTCGCACCCTTCTCCCAGAGCGGATCCTTCTCATTCTGTACGGGTATGAGTCCTCCGATCAGGTCGGAGAGATCCTCGTACATCTCATCGTAGATCTTCTGCTGCTCAACGCTTATGTCGTCCCTGCAGTGTCCCACATCGGTGTAGGCTCTTCCTCTCCACTCCACCCAGGTCGTTCCCTCCTCGGCCTCCCCGTTCATGCGGCGAAGGTCTGGATATTTGGACATGGGATCCCTGTGGGCAATGATGCCCTTGCCTGCGTTTAAATACTCCTGATACGCATCCCATATGGGCTCGAGCGGATTCCAGCGGCTCGACGAATAAGTATCACGAAGATCGAGAACCATCACCTTGTAGCCCCTGCTCTTTAAGAAGCCTGAGTGCAGGTCGAAAAGCTCTCCCTTTGGGTCGGTCATGATCATGGAGGAGCCGCAGTTTGTGGCGCCGAGTATCTGTATCATGGGATTGATGAAAGTGGTCGTCTTACCTGAACCGGTAGCACCGATGACGAGTGCATGCACGCCGGGCTTGAAATTACCCACGAGCACGCCGTGCTTGTCCAGAACCGCCCTGACGGGAACGCCGTCGTTTTTCGCGTTCTTGAGAGTCTCGTACGTGAACGGAGGGAAGTACTTATCCCTCTCCTTGTCCGTAAGAAAACGGCTGTTCTCCAGTGAGCCCTCCACAACGCTCTTATCGGAGCTGCCGCCGAGCAGGCCTCCGACCTTGCCGGTGCCCCTGAAGCCGCCGCTGATGGCGTACAGAAGGCCAAGGATCATATTTATGAAGATGCCCAGAACCCATGTCATGGGCTCGACCATTATATGCCATCTGAACGACAAAGGCTGGTTCTTTATGAGCGCGCTTCCGTTTTCCAGTATATAACGCACAACAGTGCCCAGGACAAACGAGGACACGATAAATAAAACGATATATATAAATATTATGCTTGAACCGGCGGTCTTCAGTTTATCGAGAACATTATCCCGCATCCTTTTAAACATAAACGTCTCTCCTGTAGCTGCTGTAATACCGCGTCCTCCGGGGAAGCCCCGGAGACGGATAATCAAATCTAATAAGCTCCTCCGCTGTGCGAGTTCACCTTTATCGAACCGTCGGCGCCAATCTCTATCTGCGCCTTCACCTCGAAACCGTATCTTTCATTGAACAGGCGCACATTTGCAGTGCCTGTCCCGGAGCCGGCAATAAAGTACGCAGTCAGCACGCCGTTTTCGCCCCCTATCACGCCGCCGAAGCCGATGACATCCTCATTGTCGGAGCTTCCCTCCCACACATCCGGTATCTCGTCGCTGATATTCGTTCCCTCGGATGGTTCAAGCTCATCGCCGTTTTTATCGGTCGGTCTCGGAGGATTGGTGGGGCGCACATAGCCGTCGTTTAAAACTATGGTGACCCTGTCGTCCCCTGAGAAGATATTGTAGGAGACGCTGTCTGCGGCTGTGCCTTCCTCGAAGCCGGCGAGCTCCGAGATCGCCTCCCTAAGAGGTGAGATGGTGAGATTATCGCCTTCCCCGGATCTTATGACCTCGACCACTATGGAAGCCTCACCGATCCTGTCGTTTTGATTATCATCCTTTTCGAGCACAAAGTCAAGCTGTATTGCGCCTTCTTCCACAGAAGTAAGTGTAAAACTTGTGCTGCCCTTATCCTGCTTCGTGTCTTTTTCGACAGTCAGACAGGGTTTTTCTTCTTTTGAACCGGTATATCTCCACTGATATGCGTCGCCCTTTGAGCCCGTGGATATGGATAATGTCGCGTTTCCGTTCTTCTCATATACCCACGTGTAGGGGAAGGCTGTACCTTCCCCTTTGTTTATTGTCTCTTTTTTATTGGCTCCGATGATAAGAGCTATGACAAATACCACCGCGAGCACGCCTGCTAAAATACCTATCGGAAGCAGAAAGCTCTTTATCCTTATTTTCTTCTCCAGGCGGTCGCTCTCGAATTCAAGTTCTTTAGACATTTGAACTATCTCCGTTTTGCTTTACTTAACGAAGGCCACCGGATACCGCAAAAATGATCCGCGGTATCGGTCTCCGTTTTATTGCGTGATGTATCAGTTATCTCCCCCGGGCTCAGGCTCGCCGTTATTTTCTTCATTCGAAACGCCGTTGTTCCTTGCCGCGGTGCCGTCTGAAACAGCCTTCGCAAGAGCCTCCTTTACGTCATTGAACGTATTGGCCTCGGGTCTGACGGATATAACAGTCTTTGCCACAGAGCTTCCTTCCGCATCGACTATCTTCAGCTGATAGTACATATTGCTTCCGGTGTAGTTGCCGGGTGCTACGAAGCTTCCTTCCTTGCTGTTCTGGAGGAACGACCCTGCACTGTTCTTCATGGCCCCTACCACTGCAAGCGCTTCATTTGCGGCCTTGATCTCCGCCTCTGTCGCGTTCTCCATCGCAAGTACGCTGTTTGCGTCATTCTCGAGCTCTGTCAGTTCTTCATCACTCACGCCGTGTGATGTGTTGAATGCAGCCTTACCGATCGCACCGGATGCGGGATCGTAGCTGTAGATCAGCATATCGAACTTCTCTCCGGTAAGAGGGTTCACCTCGATCTTGATGGTCTCGCGCGATTCGATGAGCTTGGTCGTCTCATCACCCATCTTTATCTGCGACGTTTCGTATACATCGCCGTCGGCATCGATGATGCTTGCCCTTCCGACTGTCCTTGAGAAATTCCACTTCTCCACATTATCCTCGAGGTCGTTCTTTTCGCTTCTGACGGTTATCGTTACCGTAAATGACAGTGCATCGTCATCCTCCTCATCACCCGCTGTTACGTAGATGCGGTATACCGCCTTCGCTCCGGAGTAGTTTCTGGGCGCGAAGAATGTCACCGTGGCGCCGTCCTCCGTATAGCTTCCGGCTGCTGTGAGCATGCTCTGCGCCTGCTCCTTTACCTTCGCCGCGAGAGTCTTCTCCGTGTCTGAGGAGAGCTCCGAAGCCATCGACTCATCCGCTCTGGCAATGAGTGTGTTCAGATAGCTTTCATTGAAACCGTGTGTCGCCACATATGATACCTTCTTATCGGTATCCGTGTCGCTGTCGACCATCACTACCTTCACATAAATATCGTCCTTCGCAAGGATGTCGACCTTCACTCCCTCGCCGGAGTCTACCGCGATATTGGCGTTACCGTCGTTGAGGACATTCGTGACATCCGCGTCGCTTCCGTTTGCTTCCTTCACCGTCACCACGCCTGCGGATCTGAGTGAATTCCACTTCTCAAGAGCCGACTTGAGCTTGTCGCTCTCGCTCTTAACGGTTATCTCGAGTGTGAAGCCTGCCTTCACGTCGATGCCGCCCGATGTCTCCTCGTCGTCCTCATCGGTCTCCTCGACGTGGGTCTGAACCGTGATCCTGTACTTTATAGCTTCACCGCTGTAGTTTCTCGGAGCCTTGAAGGTGAGTGTTGCGTCTGTAAATGACACCTCACCGTCGCCCTCGAGCATATCCGTAAGGATATCAACGAGCTTGGTCGCCGCGCTCTTCTCAGATGCGGACGCAGTCTCTGATGCCGCTGACTTTTCAGCGAGCTCCAACAGGTTCTCAAGCTTATCCTTGTCGTAATCATACAGCGCATCATAATTCGGCTCGACTGTGCGGTTTGTCTCCGGATCGATCTGTACTACATCTACATCCAGCCCCTCGATATCTCCGATCAGGGAATTTACACTTATCTCGCTTCCCGAGGTTATGTTGACAGTGAGCTCTGTTCCGTTTTCCATCAGCTCCTCAGCACCGTTCGGATCGGTATATACCGCCACGGTCCTGTTCTTCATCCACTCTTCGATGGCATCCGCGAGCTCGTCGTTCTCGCTCCTGACGATAACCTCGAGCATGTAACCCATCTCATCGTTCTCCCTGGAGCTTACATAGATGCGGTATGTTACCTTCTCATCGGAGTAGTTAACGGGAGGCACGAATATGATCATATCGTCGTCGATCTTATCTTCATCTGTCTCGGTCGTTTCTGTATTCTCCTTGCCTTCTTCACCCTCCTCTGTCTTCTGTCCGCCGTATCTGAACGAACCGCTTACGTCATCCAGTGACTCTATGAGATCCATCACCTTCTTGGCGGCCTTCTTCTCGTCCTTGGTCGACTTCTCGGACTCGTATGAAGCCTTGGCCTGCTCGTACAGCTCCTCGATGTACTCGCTGCTGTCCTTATCATTCGTATCGGAATCGAGCTCGGCCTCTACCTCATTGCCATCCTCATCAAGCATCACGAGCTTTGCGTCAAATCCGGATGTCGAACCGGAGGATTTCACCGTTATCTCGACTCTTGAGCCTGAGGAAACGGTCACTGACTTCTCGTCGCCTGTCGTAATATTGAAGTCCTCCGTAGGCTTTGTGACAGGGATCACCGCGCCGCTGTCATCCTTCACAGCCTTCGGGAATACCTTTACGCTGCCCACTACCAGTATATCGGATACGAATACCTTTACGGGATTTCCCTCTATGATCCTCTTATTGACTGTTCTTACTACCGGCCTTCCGGTGATCCCGATGGCCGCGCTGACAGTCTCGACCTTCCATGAGGCAAGTCTCGTCCCCTCCGGGTCATCCCCGTGAACGGGCTCCAGCTGTATCCATCTGAGATCCTTCAGCTCAGGTATCATTATCTCGACAACATCCGTTCCTCCGGACTTGAAGCCCTCGCCTGTCTGGATGTATGTCCTCGCGTTCGGCAACTCCTTCGTCTGAGGGTCACCGTATATGTCGGTGTAGCCTATGGTCAACTTAACGGCATCCTCCGTACCGCTGGTGAAATTCATCTCATCGGTCGCGGTCTTAAGCTCAACCCTTACGGGAAGGAGCTTTCCTGAAGGCTCGACCTTCATAGGATTCTGTGTGGGCCTTACTCCGCCTTCGAAGCTGTAGTCTCTGAGGATGCTTCCGTCCACGCCCTGCTCCGCGATGTAGATGTTCGCAAAATCGGTCCTCATGGTTCCGAGTGCGGCTATGGAAATGCCTGTGATCTCCTTCACATCGCCCAGGTCGAAGTCAAATTCCACTATCTGTCCGGCGCTGAGCTTTGAAATGCCGAGATCCGACAGGTAGATATATTTGCTCCTGAGTTCCTTCGCTTCCGGCTCATCGGGTACAAAGTTGACCGCCAGTGCAAGATCCCTGGTCTCTGTCTCTACGGCCTGCTCCTCCGCGTTCTTGGACACCTGAAGGAATACTCTCTGAACCGCTCTTGTATCGATCAGTGAACCCGAGTGCAGTGTCTGCGGAGTTCTGGCATCCACCGTACCGCCGACCAGGTATGAGTCGATCAGAACGCCCGAACGGACTCTCTGAAGGATCGCATACTTGATGGGCGCCTCGTAATCCATCACTCTGGTGAAGGCATTGACATCCACTCCCTCGAGGCTGGACATATTGTCGGCCGAGATTCCCGTCGCGTAGAAGATGGTATTGCCGTCTTCATCGGTGGTCCTGTTCATGACCTTGATACCCTCATCGGCACCTACCGTGTTGGGCACGACATTTGCGCTGGCGCTTCTGAGCATCATGTTCGTAGCGTCGATATACTTTACGCACGCCTGCATGTCGTAGATCTTCGGATCCGATGCGGTCTTGGTCTTGTCCATGTAGATGAACAGGTTCAATGTATCGTTGCTTGACTTCGGCTCCTTCGGAACAATGGAGCGGAAGTTTTTGTCAGTCGAGCTGAGCTCGATCGGCTCGCAGTCGATCGCGAAACTCACCTGAGCCACGGATCCCTCTGTGACCAGATTGCCCTCCTGGCTCCTCTTGTAAACGTCTGTGTGGACCGTTACCACATCGTCGCTTGCCCACTGAGCCACCAGGATCGGCTCGCGGCCGCTGGGGTAGCGGTAATCGAACTCGCCGTTCTCATTGATATAGCGGCTTCCGTTGCCCTGTACCAGGTAGATGCTCACATCCTGAATATTCCAGTTGGTCACACAGCTGCTCCTGATATTGAGAGTCATGCTGTTTATCTTCCAGACATCCTTAATCGAGAGGTAGAACTTATCCTGCTTGCCTGCTCTGAACTGATATGCGGCGTTGCTTACATAGAAGGGCATCTCCTCCTCGTAATCGCCCGTATCCGTCTGAACGACTCTGGTCGTTGTACCGGTCCTGCCGGCGTAATCGTTCATGAGCTTGATTATATCAAGGTTCTCCACCGGCTGGCTGTTTCCGTCCGAATCCTGATAGTAAAGATCCATCGACATACCGCCGACCAGGGACTGCTCGTCCATTGTGTAGGGATTATTGTTTGCGTCGTACTTTATGAGCTTCTTGTAGCTGCCGGTGGTTATGCAGACCATGAGCTTGGCACTGTAGGTGCTCTCGGTGATCTGATAGTCGGTAGCAAGCTCGGAGACGGTCCTTCCCTCCATACCGTAGTTGGAGGCCAGCTGTCCCTGCTCTCTGTACTCGATGCCTACCCAGCCGAGGCCGTCCTCGGTATTGCCCCTTGCGGTCCATGTGGCCACCAGGGCGGTGTTGGAATCCCTTATGACATCAATGTACTCTATCTTAAGCTTATCGTATATATTACTGTTCGAATCCTGATCGTCCGGTATAACTCTCACGGATACCAGATCGCCGTAATCCTGCGATACAGGTATGTAGAACGTCGCCTTGGAGCCGGTCCTGAATGCGTCTCCAGGTATCTGCTGGTTAGCCAGCGTCACACCGCTGACACCATGCTCGAATATCAGCTGGAAATAGAACAGGTTCGCGCTTCCGCAGTCGTCGTCATCGACGTTCGTCTTATTGCCGGCTACCTTTACGTCCACCTGATAGACTCCGCGCTCCTTGGTAAATCCGAGGCTCTTCTGGGTATCCTGATAGGTCATATGCTTTGAGAGCTCATCCCAGTCCACATCGTCCTTCTTGGCTACCTCTTCGCCATCGCCGTTGATTATCGTCCACTCATCGCTGTCGTCGATAAGATAACCGGGCGTCCAATCATCATCTGAGGGATCGGTTGCACCTTCATCATCCATTTCGAGATCACCGATGGAGAATATCTTCTTACCCGTCTGGACCTTTCTGCTGTACTGCAGATGGCTCCTGAGCCTTGAAGCGGCGCCTGTTCCGCTTCCCTGCACCTCCAGCTCCTTCCACACAGCATTTCTGTGTCCCACCGGATTGCCGCCGGACGAGGAATTCTTCACCATGGCAATGGTGAGTCCGGCCATCTGCCACTCGTCGTTTCCGGAGATCTTTACCGAAACATCAAGGAATTCCAGCACGGACTGGAGGGGTATTATAAACTGTACCTTTCCGCCCGAAGCCATGCCGTACTTATACGCGAACTCGTCCGTACTTGCAGGCCATTTGCCGTAGAAATCATTTACATATTCACGGATGTTATACGAGGGGCTCATTCGCTCCTTGTCCTGCAGATCGTTGTATTTGAACTGTATCTCTACATCGTCCGCTGTTCCCGCATTCTCCACAGTATCGGTGAAGATCGTCACGAGATACCTCTCGGCAGTCTCCCTGGGTTCAAGCACCAGTCCCGCTTTGTAATTAACAAGATTTATCGAGTTGTCCAGCAACGACTCGAGCATGATACCTGAGGTACTTGTGGTCGTGGAATACTTGGTAGGGTTGTTTGCCCCCGGTATGAACTTGTATCTTACTACCGCTCCGTCTAAAGCCATGTAGCACTTCGCGTCGGGATAGACAGCAAAGCATGTGTAATATACGCTGTCAGACTTTGCTATATCGTCTCTGTTTCTTGCCACGCTGTCTCCGCCGGACGCGGAAGAGACAAGTCCCGCGGTCGCTCCGTTGTCGCCGATCCTTATCGAAGCGCTGATCACACTCTTGAAGTCGGGTAGCGTCGCGGAGAATGCTATCGTCTCTCCCTGCTGTGCGATACCCGCGA
>DGVE01000197.1 GCA_002395865.1 Lachnospiraceae bacterium UBA4292
TACTTCTTCGGACGGTCGATTCGAGATGGAGTTCGTTCCGGTGCTTGACCGGGCGGCGTGTCTGGATTACAAGCTGATAGTGTCCGACCAGCATCAGGTGTTCGGAAGGCTGTCGGGCAAGGCAGTGCTTGATGACGGTACGGTCATAGGAGTTCATAATAAAATGTGCTTCGCCGAGAAGGTGCACAACCGGTATTAGGGAGGAAAGGCATGGCTAAAAAAGCGGTGTTTCTATCGGATATAGTGATAGTCCTGCTGACGATCTATGCAACATATATCATGTTTACAAGGGCAGGCGACGGAACGGGACTTATGTCAGCCGGCTTTAACAACCTGAAGTATTTTACCGTCCTGTCAAATGAATTCTGCGGTGTGGTGGCGGCCATGAGTCTGATCAGGGGCATCATTACCACAGACGAACTGAATTTTACGACGCTGAAATTCATAGCTGCTACGATGACGGGAGTCACTTTTGCGGTGGTCGCGGGTTTTTTGCAGCCTGTATACCCTGAGATGAATATGTACAAGAACGCGAACCTGTATTTTCATCTCATAATACCCGTCATCGCGATGGCGCAGTTTCTGTTTATATATGCGGGCAGGGGCGTACTGTCGTTTAAGCGTACTTTCTTCGCCATGATGCCGCCGGCCATCTATGGTCTGGGGTATATATTGAACATACTCATCAACGGCTTCGGTGAGTGGCCGCATTCCAATGACTGGTACGGCTTTCTGAACTGGGGATGGGGCGTCGGAGCAGGAATATTCGGCGGAATTATACTGTTTTCGTGGATACTCGGATGTGCGCTGTGGGGACTGGGCAGAGCCGTGACCGGACTGAAAAAACGTGCGATAAAAAAGTGACATGGAGGCTTTTATGAACAGCTTTTATATTTTGCTTCTCCCCCTGGGAGGAATACTGTTCTGGGGATATGTCGCGATACTCATAAGGACCGGTCTGATGCTTGGCAGGGCGAGAAATACCACGATAAGGCCTAATGAGTTCGGACCGGAGAGGATCGTGTTCTATCCGTGCGCGATCGACGGTAAGTTCAAGACCAGTGCAATGATCTCGCTGTCGGGGTTTATAATCCTTCTGCCCTGCGCGATAGCAGCCTATGTGGGATTTTTATTTTTGGATGAAAGGGTCTGGATGCCGATAGCGATAACCGCAGCTGTGGGTATAGTGATAATGGTGCTTATCGGCAGGCTGCCCTTTCGCTACAGAGAGGCATGCCTTATCATCGACGATCTGAGAGTGACTGTAAAATACAACGATATCGGTAAAAACGATAAGGTATATTATATATCGAGATATGATCGTTCCCTTCCCGAGACGAAGTATTTGGCTATGCGGATGGTGTTCAGGAATTTTGAGGGAGGGATCGAGGAACTTTACCTGAATTTTCTTCGTACCAATGACGCCATGACCGCCGTGAAGATGGTGGAGTTCATAGTGCAAAACGGCAGGATGCCCGTGGTACAGCAGGTAGCTTCCGCAGGTCAGATACCCGCACGTCAGAGCGCCGCGAGCCGGAATACTCAGCCTGCGGCAAGCAACGCATTGCCCGAGTATAAGGCGGATGAGGGAAAATACAGGGCGTATCTGGAGCAGGTGCTGGCTAAGATACCGATCGACGAGAGGCGAAAAATCACTGAGCTTTCAAGATCGACCGGAAAGCTCGAAGCGATAAAGGAATGCAGAGAGTTCACGCATGAGGGACTTCGGGTGGCCAAGGATCTGGTGGAGAGATATCTATCATAATGGGGGTGTGGTGATGAGTGATAATTACGGAAGAATTGTGGGAGTTAAATACGAATCGAGCGGCGGAAGCATGGATCCGTGCTCGGAGTTCGATATAGAGGTGTGCGAGAAGGAGATAATATACACCACCTACTATGGTGAGTATTATTTCGATAAGCTCGAGAGTGATATGGGCCAGGAGAAGCTCAAAAAGATCGATTCAGCCGGACTTGAGGAGCGCCCCTGGAAGGCTGTGTACAGGCGTCCGCTTATCAGGAGGCATGCGGCATACGATGGGAGCCTCTGGAAAGTGCTTGAGGAGGAATTTGAGGAATTGAAGCCTGAGCTTAAGGAGTGCCCCGAGACCACCAGACAGGATATATTCAGGCGTAACGATGAGATGCAAATGCTTGACGGAGGCGATTATTCTCTGCTGCATCTTACATGGGAGAAGAACGGGGAGACGAGGACTGCCCAGTACCACATCCCGTCCTCGAAAAGATGGTATACCATTTTGGTGACTCTTCACGAGATAGCGCGACCTGTCGGCAGGGATTTAAGACGGATAGGTAAGAGAAAGCTGGTCAATATGTACCTTTCGATGGAGGATTATTCGTATCAGATATCTCCGATAAGCGGAAGAAATGAATACTATTTTTTTGTGTATGACGGTGCCTATAAGCCGAAGAGCAGCAGACTGAGCAGTGCGCAGTGGGAAAAGGTGAGGGAGTATCTCGAAAGCTATGACTTCACCGGTGTAAAACAGGGTGACTTGAATGCAAAGCATAGTCTGCGCCTTAAGTACAATGACAATGACGGGTGTATATATTATCTGGTAGATAAAAAACAGGCAGAGCAGGTGAGAAAATATATTATCGGACTGGGGTATTGAGAAACATCCGTTCCGGGAATTTTAAGCGAGCGCGTGGCAGGAGGAATCATGTCGGAGGAGATTCAGACAAAAAAGATAGGTGAGGAGATCAGAGTCGGAGGCATCCGGCTCTCTTCGAATAGCCTGATGGCTCCCCTGGCAGGATATACCTGCTTTCCTTTCAGGCTGATGGCGAGAAAGCTGGGAGCCGGAAGCGCCTATACGGAGATGGTGAGCGCGGATGCTCTGAAGTATAACGACCGCGCGACGGACAAGCTTCTGTACACGGACGAGAGGGAGAGCCTGAAATGTGTTCAGCTCCTCGGAGCCGTACCGGAGGTGTTTGAGAGGGCCGCGAAAAGTGAGAGACTGGCGCAGTTCGATGTCATTGACATAAATATGGGCTGCCCGGTCCCGAATGTGGTAAAGGCGGGCGAGGGAAGCGCACTTCTGGAGGATATACCGAGGGCGGCGAGGATCATAGAGGCCTGCAAAAGAAGCGGTAAGGTGGTGTCCGTTAAATGCCGCATAGGGATGAACAGGCACAGTATAGTTATTGAGGAGTTCGCGAGGATGTGCGAGGCATCGGGCGCGGATATGATCACTGTGCACGGGCGCACAAGGGATATGATGTACGACGGAGAACCGCTGTACGAATACATAAAGAGGGCGAAGCAGGTCGTAGGCATACCGGTGTTTGCAAACGGTGGTATCGATTCGAAGGAGAAGGCGGAGCTTATGATGGAGAAGACGGGTGCGGACGGCATAATGCTGGCCAGATACGGCTTCGAGAACCCGCTGATATTTGCAGAGCTGACAGGAAAGAGTACGAAGGACACAAAACACAGTCTGCTCATGGAGCAGCTTGAGATAGCTCTTGAGTGCTATGATGAGCTCTTTGTAATGACATACATAAAGAAGCTGGCTTCATATTTCATGAAGAAGATGCCGGGTACGAAGCGCTACAAGCTGGGTCTGTATAAGTGCGGCAATATTCATGAGCTTCGGACGGCTATAGATAATATATTCGGGGGCGATGCCCTCAGGGAGAGACAGTAGATGGTACCGGACGAGTTTTACATAGAGGACGGCATACTAAAGGAATACAGGGGAGCTGCGCCGCATGTTCAAGTGCCCGATGGAGTGCACACGATAGGCGACGGCGCCTTCAAGGGGATGGCGTGGCTTCTTTCGGTGGAGCTGCCGAAGAGCCTGAAAAGGATAGGCGCGACCGCTTTCAAGGGTTGCAGGCAACTTAAAGATATCAGCTTTCCCGAGGGGCTGGAGGAGATAGGCGAGTATGCGTTTCACAGATGCCATGGCCTGCAGGAACTGATACTGCCTGATACGGTGACTCTTGTGGGTCAGTGCGCCTTTTTGTACTGTGACAAGCTGCAGAAGGCGGTAATACAGGGACCCAAGAGTCTGGGAAAGGGTGTATTTTCACACAATCTCTCTCTCAGGGAGCTTTACATAAGCAGGGAGATGGACGGCTCAAACTTCGGTGATGAGGTGTTCGAGGGCTGCGTATGCCTTCATAGGATAGCACTTTCGGGGGTGGTCTACGAGGTGGATAACCTGGTCGGGATAATGGATTCGCATTCGGGGTATCCCGCGGTCATAAAGGATATTGCCAAAAGTGTCTTCCACTCCATGCATATAGAGGACGGTGTCCTTAAGGCCTTCAGCGTGAACCTTAAGTCCATCACACTGCCCGAGGGCATAACAGCCATAGGTAAGGCCAGCTTCTTCGACAAAAAGGGCGTCGTAAGCCTCACATTGCCGAAAAGTATCAAAAGCATAATGTCGAATGCCTTTTTGAACTGCATAAGTCTGGAGGAGATAACCTTCAGGAGCGAATGTGTGGAGCTGGATGATAAGGCATTTCGCGGATGCAATAATCTAAAGAGAATCCACCTGAATAAAGCGACATATTCTCTGGAGGAGATCTCGGACAATGAATTCATCAACAGTATCCGCGACCAGGTGCTGGGGGATTTTTATATCAGCGGAAATATCCTCGTGCGCTACATGGGCAATGAGGAGAGGATACGCATACCCGATGAGGTGGAGATAATAGGCGAGAGGTGCTTCTTCGGAAAGGAGCAGCTTAAGACCGTGCTGTGTCCCGCGGGACTGAAAGAGATACGCGAGCAGGCTTTCGCGGGCTGCCTCACGCTGCAGAGCATAGCTCTTCCTAAGGGCTTAAGGCGGGTCGAAAGGGAGGCTTTCGCGGAGTGCAAAAAGCTGATGAAATGTGCTCTTCCCGATACGGTGGAGCATATCGGCGAATACGCCTTCAGGCGTTGCTTTTCATTAAGACCCGAGGAGGCGTTGCCTGAGAACGCGCAGATACATCCATACGCTTTTTATATGGCAAAGCAGTTTGATGAAGTATCACAGAGGCTTCGCGCAACCGTGCCTGCGGCAGATGCAGAATTGCGCGGCCAGGCTGAGGGAGAGTATATAGAGCCCTACGCGTTTTCGGGTAAAGAGGATCTGAAGGCGCTGATACTCACCGGCGTAAAAAGGATCGGTAAATACGCCTTCTCCTCCTGCCCGAACTTAGAGGAGGTCACCATAGATGCTCACGGCTGCGTGCTCGAGCAGAATGTGTTCTCGACATGCCCGAAGTTAAAGCGGGTGAGCCTGCGTGTAAAAGAGATGGGTAAGGCTGCGTTTTCGTACTGCAGGGAGCTGTCCGAGGTACATCTTCGAGGTGTCGGTGTCCTTCCCGCGCAGTGCTTTGCGGGGTGTCACTCGCTTCAGGTATTTGACGCGCAGGAGATTACACGCATGGAAGAGCGGTGCTTTGACGAGTGCATACGTCTGAATTCATTCGACTTCACTGACATAAAAAGGATAGGCGAGAGGGCTTTTGAAAGGTGCGATTCGCTGAAGAGCGTCGAGATAGCGGATACAGAGATCGGCTACCATGCCTTCGCTGACTGCGCGGGTCTGGAGTCAGTGTCACTCACAGAGAAGACTGTGCCCGGGAGCGGGGCGTTCAGAGGCTGCACTCAGATAAGAGAGATAAAATATAACGGTGAGAGGTATGAGTTCTCGCGCTTTGCCGACAGTTTGAACCATGTGGGCAATCCCTATCCCATGCGCGTAAGAGAGGTCATCGCCTCGATATATTCTTGCTTTGACATCGTCGAAAAGAGAAAGCTGTGCGGCTATTTCGGTGATGCGACATGCATCAGTATTCCGGAGGACGTGGAGGAGATCGCTCAGGATGTGTTCCGTGACCACGTGCGGCTCTCTGACATACGCATACCGCAGTCCGTAAAAACGATCGGCAGCCACGCGTTTTCCATGACGGCATGGATAGAGGAGAGCAGAAAGCGAACAGGAACGGTCACGGTAAACGGTATTATGATAGACGGATCTGCCTGCAGCGGCAGGGTGGTGCTCCCGTCTGATATAAGGCTGGTGGCAAGCTGGTGCTTTGCGGGAAATATAAAAATCACGGAGCTTGTGATACCGAATGACAGGATAGGCATAGAGAATCTGGCTTTCAGAAACTGCCTGAACTTAAAGTGGATAACGGACTGCGACGGAAGAACGTATGAGCTTAAAGATGTGTCGGATCTTAAGGATGAGGCGATACCGGAGAATATCCGCAGGATATTTACCGAGTGCATCAACTGCTTCAAGCTGGATGCGCAGGGGAACCTGGTGGAGAGCACCGGAAATATCACCGACCTTGTGTTTCCCGACGGCATAAGATCCATATCCGACGAGGTGTATAAGGACTGTCATCTCCTGGAGACGATAGCGCTTAGTGGGGATACGAAAAGCATCGGCAGATCGGCCTTTGAGAACAGCAAATGGCTTAGATCTGTCAGCGGCGCGGGGGCGGTAGAGAGTATAGGCGTCAGAGCGTTCTCGGGATGTCAGTCGATGGAGAGAATCGATCTCTCTGACAGACTGAAAATCGTGGGCGCGAGATGCTTTGAGCACTGTTGCAGCCTGAAGGAGATACACATTTCGAACGGACTTGAGACCATACCCGAGAGGGCGTTCTTCAGGTGCAAATCGCTTACGAGGATATACATTCCGGCTTCGGTGAAGGTGATAGAGACGGAGGCATTTGCATTCTGCGATGAGCTGGAGGAAGTGTATGTTTCTGAGAAAACTCAGATAGCGGATAGGGCCTTCGCGTATTGCGATAAGGCTAAGATAAACATTTACGGAGCAGGTAATGCCACGCCTGAAGAAAACAGACGATGAGATACAGAAAATTAGGAAATACGGGACTCGTGGTATCGGAGCTTGGCTTCGGTACCATTCCCATACTGAGGGGCCGCGTGCCTGTGCTGCCGCAGTATTACAACCCGGATACACCGACAGCTGTGGCTATCATGAAGAAGGCGTATGATCTCGGCTGCAATTTATATGATACGGCGATACCTGAGGAGTACGGCGATGCACAGATGAAGCTGGGCGAGTTCGCGGCGACGGTGGACAGGAAAAGCATCATCATCTCCGACAAGGCGAGGTTTTACAGTGGAGCCGATATATACAGGGAGGTGCTGCGTTCCATAGAGAACCTCGGCACCGAGCCCGATATATACTTCGTACATCAGGTGGATGATGACTGCGCCGATGAGGTATTCGGAAGGTACGGCGCGCTGGACGCGCTCTATGACCTGAAGCGTGAGGGAAAGATCGGCTTCACCGGTATAGCCTCACACTACTACAGCGTCCTTTACCGCGCGGCTCTTGATTCGAGGGTGGATGTGCTCCAGGGCAGCGGAAATATACTGGAGAGGGGCATGCTGGATCGCGTAAGGGAGGAGAAGGCATTTTGCGAGAAGGGTTTTATCCTCAACAAGGTATACGCGGCGGGACTTCTGATAGGACCTTTTTCCGTGCCGGAGCTCATAGGAGGCGTGCTTGAATACCCATTCTCGAGCGCGCTTTTGGGGATAGGGACATTCGAGCAGGCGGATGAGGCGTTTGCTGAGGAGTATGACCCTGTACATTTTTCTTTCGAGGAGGTCGTCGCTCGCCTGAAGGAGCGATTTGAGCCGGTGGCCTGCGATCGCTGCGAGAGATGCGTATGCCCATTCGGACACGAGATACACACCAGCTTCAGACAGTTCAACTATTACCACCTCGGCAAGGAGTTCTGGGCTGTGAACAAGCTGAAAATGGATCTGGAAAACACATATCGCCACTGCTTATCGTGCACGGAGCACGCCTGCATGAGGGAGTGCTTAAGGGGGCTGCATATGCCCGAGGAGATAGAGCGTGTGCATGAGCTTGTCAGGGCATGGGGGAAGGAATGAGCTGCTTGGAGAGCGGTAAAAAGACCTTCGATTTCACCGTGAGCAGTCTTACCTTTGCCTCCGTGAAGCTGGATGGAAAGATGTTCTCCTACACCGTCGGAGAGGGAGAGAATGCCGTAACGATGGTATTTGAGAAAAAGAAATAAGGATATCTTATTGACAAAACCGCCCTGCTGGAATATATTACTATACAGATTTCGAACGTAATGATATGAATAATGGTAGGGTCCGGAGGGCTTCCTCCATACCTTCACCGGTGTTTGGCAGGCATGTCATCGGTGCGCGGCCTCTTGGTGTGACTCAGCCTGCAGAAAGGATACAGAATTGAACGAGAACGTAAAAGAACTGGTAGATCTTATGTGTAAGGCGGCAGAGCTTACAGGCACTGTGAACGGACTTGGAGACGATCTGGGCATCATCTCGAGGACTGAGCTCGCCATGTATATGATGTATCTCTCCATGTCGGATGGCGAGATAAGCACGAGCGAGGCGGAGACCATTTCACAGGTATGCGGTCTGGAGCTTGCGCCGGAGGAGCTCGCGTATTTCGTTGCGGACAATGACATCTTGAACCCCGAGTTCGGCAAGAACGTACCCGTTACCCTTAAGATACTTGTTAAGACTGACAATGACATGAAGGGCATGGGCAACGATGATGTTAAGTATTCCGACTATGTTCTGGAGACATATAAGGCCATCGGCGAGCTCGTGATCGGCGCCGACAAGCAGGTAAAGGACGAGGAGACCGAGAACTTCAAGAACTACATAGGCATGATGGAAGATTACATCAGCAACAACTTAAAGTAATTGATCAGGCGCTCCCGGTCCCGGGGGCGCTTTTGTTTACATAGGGAGAACACGATATGGGACCTGTAGATGATAAACTGACAGAGGATGAGCTTATAGCCATGATAGAGGCGCAGATGAACAGCGGCGTGAGCAGGCTCAAGGTGGAGATGTCCGAGGAGATGGAAGAAGGAGAGATCAGAAGCCGATACCACCACGGAAGGTGCGATGTGGGCTCAGTGTGGGCTGACGGGAGCGTCAGAAACATGTGCGACGTGGATGATTCCTCTTGCCAATAAATGGCATGTGTGATAGAATCGAAAGGCGATAAAACTTCTGACAGGATGTGGCATATATCATGAGAAGACTGCTCGTAAACATGAGGGAAAAAGCAGATGAGGCAATGGCGTCCGTACTGCCGATAGTGGCGATAGTGTGGGTGCTTTGTGCGCTTGCCGTCCCTATGTCTACGGGCGTTTTGCTTACTTTTCTAACCGGTAGCGGTCTTCTGGTCGCGGGCATGATGCTTTTCACCATGGGCGCGGAGATGTCCATTTCACCCATGGGCGGATATGTCGGCTCCTTTCTGACCAGATCGAGGAGCGTGCCGCTCATCATAGGAGTAGCCTTTTTTCTCGGCCTCATCATCACGATATCCGAGCCCGATCTTCAGGTGCTCGCGGGACTGGTGCCGGGCATACCGAACATGACGCTCATAGTGGCGGTAGGACTCGGAGTAGGTATATTTCTGGTGCTGGCGCTTCTTCGTATGCTTTTTAAGATCAGGCTTCAGATCCTGCTGATGGTGAGCTATGCGCTGGTCATATGCTTCGCGTTTATGGTGCCGAGGTCGTTTCTCGCCATAGCGTTTGATTCGGGCGGTGTCACGACAGGCCCTATGACAGTTCCGTTTATCATGTCACTCGGTGTCGGAGTCGCGGCCCTCAGAAGCGATAAGGGGGCGGCTGATGACAGCTTCGGACTTATCTCGCTGTGTTCCGTGGGACCGGTGATGGCCGTAATGGTGCTCGGCATGATATTTACCACCGAGGAGACCCAGGCGGTGGTGGACAAGGTTGTGGACGCGGGAGATACCGTGGAGATGTTCGGTGAGTTTTTAAAGGGGCTGCCGGAGTACATCAGGGAGATAGCCGTGGCGCTTCTGCCGCTTCTGGGATTTATGGTGATATTTCAGCTATTCGTTCTCAGACTGTCGTTCAAGAAGCTGAAGAGGATAGGCATGGGCCTTATCTACACATATGTGGGCCTTGTGCTTTTCCTTACCGGTGCCAATGTGGGCTTCATGCCTGCCGGCAATCTGCTCGGACACAAGCTGGCCGCAGGCGCATATCCATACATGCTCATACCCGTAGGCGCCATCATGGGCTATTTTATCGTAAAGGCCGAGCCTGCGGTCTACGTGCTCAACAAGCAGGTCGAGGAGATGACGGATGGCAATATCTCCGCAAAGGCCATGGGCACCGCGCTCTCGATAGGTGTCGCCGCCTCAATAGGCATTTCCATGCTGAGAGTGCTCACAGGCATACCCATACTGGCTGTTCTGGTACCCGGATATCTTCTGGCGCTCTTCGCGTCGATATTCGTGCCTCCCATGTATACGGCCATAGCGTTCGACTCAGGCGGCGTGGCCTCGGGACCCATGACGGCGGCATTTCTGGTGCCTCTTGCGCAGGGAGCATGCCAGGCCAGCGGCGGAAATATGATGACGGATGCTTTCGGAGTGGTCGCCATGGTGGCCATGACCCCGCTCATCACGATACAGGTGATGGGTATACTTGCGGAACTCAAGAGAAAGAAGAAGACCAAGATACTTCGCGAGCTTGCCTTAGAATACTCGCAGATGGATGACGATGCGATAATACTGCTTTAGACGGGTAATTATTATGATATGTTTTATGATAACCATCACCGGAAGAGGTCGCGTGAAGGCATTTTCAAAACTGTACGCGGAGCATGGCGCTGATGTGTGTTTTATATGCTACGGCCACGGCACCGCATCGTCGGATATACTGGACGCTTTCGGACTGGACGATTCCGAGAAGGCGGTGATGTTCTCCTGTATAAACGACAGGACCTTCATACAGATAAAGAGGGAACTTCAGAGCAGGTTCCATATAGACGTCCCCGGGACGGGGGTCGTATTTACGGTGCCGCTGTCAGCTGTAGGAGGCAAGAAGCAGCTGAGCTTTCTGCTGGGAGAGCAGGAATATGTGAGATCCGAGGAGAGCGTAATGAAGAACACAGAAAATGAACTGATAATCGTTATAGCGAATCAGGGATATACGGAGATGATAATGGATGCGGCCAGGTCCGCGGGCGTGAGAGGCGGGACCGTGCTTCACGCAAAGGGCACGGGTATGCAGGGGGCGGAGAAGTTCTTCGGCTTCGTGCTTGCCGACGAAAAGGAGATGATCTACATGGTCATCAAGTCCTCCATGCGCGAGCAGATCATGCGTGCCATTATGGATCAGACAGGAATACGTTCAAAGGCTCAGGCGATCTGTTTCTCACTTCCGGTGTCGGCTACGGCGGGACTGAGGCTGGCGGAGCCGGAACAGGAGAAAAATGAGTGAGTGGAAATATGTGAAGAACCACGAATTCTTCACGCAGATGGCCGATTGCGGCTACATTACCGTACAGAACAAAAAGGGCAGGGACGAGGGTATATGCGGCTATATCGCCGCCGGTATGCTCATGGCGTACGACACATTAACAGGTGACAGGGACTATGCGTGGGACTTCGCCAGATATGAAAACGGCCGCTGTGTGATAAGCTCCGACCTGCCGATGGCAGTGTATAAGAAGGCGCAGGAGAAGCATTATCCGCACTGGAGCACTTCCTTCGAGGTACATCACGCCATGAAGCTTTTTCTTGAACAGAAGAACAGCTTCGTAAAGCATGTGTCGCTGTTCATCCCCTTCGCAAGCAGCAAAAAAGTGGCCGACCTGATAGACAAGGACCGCCCTGTGGTGTGGTTCGGAAATATCAAGGGCACGGGGTTTCACGCGGTACTGGTGTATGGATATAAAAAGACTGAAAAGGGCATTCGATTCAAGGCACATTTCGGCTGGCAGGGCCGCTGTGAGGAGGAGATAGAGGGGATGCTGGGAAGTATGTATACATACCTGTAACTATTCAGAACCGTGCAGAAATACACGTCCGGGCCATGCTCGCATGAGCTCGGATGGGTATTTTTGTAAGGCTCTGACAGCAGACTGCTGAATAGTCACATAGTTCATATAAAATATATATTTCAGGAGGACATGATATGTCAGAGATCAGAAGACCGGACGATATGGTCCGCATCACAACGGCTCAGCTTGCAGACGCTTTCATAGCAGAGCAGGTCGAGCTCATCAAAAAGCAGGTTGGCGATAAGAAGGTGCTTCTCGCACTTTCCGGCGGAGTGGATTCTTCCGTTGTGGCTGCTCTGCTCATCAAGGCCATTGGACAGCAACTGGTATGCGTACATGTAAACCACGGCCTTCTGAGAAAGGGCGAGCCCGAGCAGGTCATCGAGGTGTTCAGAAACCAGATGAACGCGAACCTCATCTATGTGGACGCTACCGACCGCTTCCTCGACAAGCTCGCGGGTGTTTCGGATCCGGAGACCAAGAGAAAGATAATAGGCGGCGAGTTCATAGAGGTATTTGCCGAGGAGGCCAGAAAGCTTGACGGCATCAGCTTCCTTGCGCAGGGTACCATCTGGCCTGATATACTCGAGAGCGAGGCCGGCATCAAGGCGCATCACAATGCGGGCGGTCTGCCCGAAGATATGAAGTTCGAGCTTGTTGAGCCCGTCAGGATACTCTTCAAGGACGAGGTCCGCGTGGTAGGAAAGCAGCTCGGCCTTCCCGATAACATGGTCTATCGTCAGCCGTTCCCCGGCCCGGGTCTCGGAGTTCGTTGCCCCGGCGCCATCACAAGGGACAGGCTTGCGGCAGTGCGCGAGTCCGACGCGATCCTTCGCGAGGAGTTCGCGAAGAACGGCCTCGAGGGCAAGGTATGGCAGTATTTTACCGTGGTTCCGGACTTCAAGTCCACCGGCGTGAAGGACGGAAAGCGCACATTCGACTGGCCGTGCATCATCCGCGCGATCAACACGACCGATGTTATGGAGGTGACCGTTGAGCATCTGCCGGATGCGCTTATCGACCATCTTGTAAACCGTATCATCGCAGAGGTGCCCGGTATCAACAGAGTGCTTTTTGATTATACACCGAAGCCCCCTGCTACGGTGGAATATGAGTAATAACATCGATCTAGAAAACACAGTATTTATGTGAGTTACAAGCATATTTACTTAGTCGATGACAACAAAATGACAACAGCAATCTAAATCTGATTATTCTTAAAGAACAAAAGGCTATCTGATTCAAGGTGGATTCGGATAGCCTTTTTCTTTTTGGTTATCCGACGTTAACGGATGGAGGGCGGGTTTTAGAACCCGAAAAAAGCTCAGAGACTCCAAGTGCCTTCAATTGGAGTTGTTGAGCATACACTAAGTATAAAATTTCAGACTTAAGTTGAGATTTCTGAACAGATATGATATAATTCACACAAGTATCTACACTGGTTGTATCTGTTTCAATACTGTTTCCTGAAAAGGAGAAGAAACATGGCAGTAACATATAAAAACTATGGCATATCCTGATCGATCGGAACATGAAGAAAAAGAATTTGGAGCAGTTGGCCGGGATCACGCATTATCAGATGTGCAAACTGGCGAATGATAAGGACGTCACAACTGATGTGATAGGGGCTATCTGCGCGGCTTTAAATGTCAGAAGTGATGAGATAATGGATTTTATTCCTGATGAGAAAGATAGTTGTGTATTAGACCGTGCAATCAAACGACAACAAAGAGAGGTATGACCTTATGGCCAAGAAAAAAGCCGAAGAAAAAATAAATCTGGATTCGATCCTGTTCAAGTGCCGAGATATTCTTCGCGCGGCGCGGAACTCCGGTTCGTTCTTTGAAAAGCGTGACATGATGCTCACGCTGGTGTTCTTGCGCTTTATTGGAGAGAAATTCGAAGACGGTGTTGAGAATTTGCGTAAGGAACTACTGTCCCAGGGCCTCAATCCAGATGATGAGGAGATTTTCAAAGCGTTTTTTGATGACGCAACCTTTACCGATGGCACGTATAACCTGC
>DGVE01000116.1 GCA_002395865.1 Lachnospiraceae bacterium UBA4292
ACTCATTTAATTACCATTCCTTTTGATGAAGTTCATGAGAAGACGGCGAACAGTATATTGAACTACGTTGTATATGATACAGAAGACCTTTGTGTGTATTTCGATAGCGGGAGAGGAATGACATACCTCTATCCGGGAAAACTTTTGGAAAAAGCAGGAAAGGAGTATAAAAAGTATTCTGTTACTGACTTTAACTCGGTGGGGGAAGAGATAGAAACGGTTGATCTGGACACCGCCCCGCAATATCTTGAGAATACATACACTGTCGGAGGAGAAACTTGCTCGATCAAAGAGGTATCGGATGTGATCATGGAACAGGTGATGAATTCCGATGTGCCGTGGGTAAAACCAAACAATATGACCTTAAAGAATGATAAGCTTTCTATCATGAAATATGATAACGGCGAATATGGTTATCTGTTTCAGTATGGCTATGTTCTGGATGGGGTACCGCTTCTGGAATATGGGGGATTTCCGGATACTGATAATGCAAGTGAAGACGCGGTCGAGAAGCAGGTCTTTTCAAACAGTGAATATGTTGGAACGTATACCGGCAACAATGCTGACTATGTCTGGATATCCTCATTGAACAGTCTGCCTTGTTCTACCAGGGAAGCTGGGCAGCTGATCGATTACGGGACCGCCTGCGATATAGTATCCGGATACCTTTCCGCTGACCATGTATTTACTGTGGATGAGGCAGTACTTCAGTACGGGTATGTAATATACTATGATAATAATGCCCAGGATTACTATGTTGAGCCGCTGTGGAGGTTTACTGTCAGCGATCTTAATAGTGCAGACAGGAGCTTACTGTACCTTTATATTGAGGCGGAAACAGGCGATTTGATGGTGCAGTTTGTGGAAGCTGAATGATAATAATCATCATCACACCCGCTGAGTTGGCTTAGGTATGAGTTTTTTCTTAAGGCTTCCTGTTTAACAGGGAGCATGGGAAGATGAGTCCGATGTAGATATATGTATATGTTTAGGAGTGTTTCGAATAGAGAAGGTGTCGAAGACTTGACATGGAAACAATAATAAATTATATTTATTATAGTACCGAAAAAGCTCTCCCCCACCGGAAAGCAAGCTTTCCGTGGGGGTGGGCTTTTGACAATGTAATCAAAAAAACTGATGGAAGGGAAAGGATGTATTATTTATACATCTTCTGTGACAGCAAATGGTAAAAAGAGAGTTCGTTCGCAGCCATCTTAAAAAGTCGGCGGCGCTGCTGATGGCGATAGCGATGGCAGTATCGGGTTGTGCGATCTCAGAGCCGGGACAGGATGATCGGGAGACGAGTGCGGCAGTTATCTCTGAAGACAACAGGGTGATAAAGAAAGAAGAGATAAAGACTATTGACAGTGGACGTGAGGATAAGTTAAAAAAAGCGTATTTGAGAGCCCATTATATATCCCATAAGCCGCAATGCTTTGATTTAAGGCATTGCGGCTGTTTTTTGCGATTACCATTTATGCAGGTAAATCTGCCGTTCGCGCAGGGGGTATTGAAATCGCTGAATGATTATGCTATGGTCATTTATGCAGAGATGATGAATGGTCGTGATCATATATGCTGAAGGGGTGACGTATGAGACTTTTTAATGTTTTTCGCAAGCATGCTGCGGTAGCTTTTTTCGGGCGGCCGGGTATAACCTGTTTACTGGTGCTTTCCATCGCTTCGGCTCTCTTTTGTATGGATGTTATGATCGGCTATGCCAAAAATCAGTATGAGGTGAGTCCGATGCAGATATAAGCCTTTGTTACTGTAGACATGATCAGCGATAAGGCTGATCACATCATACCGGATCATGTTAGTCCGGGCATTAGAAAAAGAAGAATATCATGAAGACTAAGAGAAGAATATTATGAAAAAGAAACTGATCATATCTGCCATTGTGGCAGTACTGATACTGATACCGGTCACCATTTACATGGTGACCGGGCATGAGGATGGTTCGTGGGGAGTTTCCCGCACACGTGAACTGGATGTCGGGTTCATCGGCCCGCAGGGCTTTGTGGTGGATGGATCGCATAAGAATTATGTTCTTGATGTGGAGGCACTTGTATCAGGTAAAAGCAGCAGAATCATCCTGTGCAAGACCAGTGACGACCCGGAGCACACTGAGTGTGATGAGAGCGGTTTTGAAAATGGTCTCTATACAAAACTCTGGGAACAACAGCTCCCTGACGGCGAGAGCATAAAAGTGACTCAGGATCTTGGAAAACTGGAAAGCGGATGTTATGCCATATGGATACCCGGGGACGAGGAGATGAAGCTGACATACAGGTTCACTGTAACGACTTATTCCTATGGCTGGCAGAAGCTTGCCGGGATGATCTCAACACTGTTTGAAGAGATCACTTCGCTTTGATCCGGATATCAATCATGAAAGGACAGCCGTGAATGGAATTAAACTGCTGAAGAGAAAGATAGCCTTCCGTTATCCTGTTTCGGACACATTCATGACCATAGGCTTTGTCCTGACATTTATGGCATTGTTCTTTTCCAGAAGCATTCTTTCGGGTAATGAAAGCCTGAGAGAAGACAAGGACAGGTACGGATACAAGTACTCACAGGTCGTGAACATCTTCTGGGAGGACCTGGATGAACTGAAAAAGAAGTTCGACGATCAGGAAACAGGCATATACTCACTTGAAAGGGTGACAGTGTTAGTGAATGACGGAGGATACTCACAGCTGTCAAAGGTGCTTCTCTCGGCCCGTGAAGATCTGACCCTGAGCTACAGGGAGTGTACGGAGACGGAACCGTGGAAGCTTGAAGAGCCATGTGTCATAATAGGCAGAGCCCACGAAAAGTATTGTTACATAAGGGATGGAAGAAAGTACATAAGACTTCAGAACCTGGAATATCTTGTGACAGGAATAACCGGGACAGATGACTCATCCATGCAGGATAATAACATAATCCTGTTTGCCGACAACATAGGGGAAAACTTAAGAAGCATCATAGCAGTTCCTTCGACACCGGAGATACTCATATGCAGCAATAAAGAGAGCATAAGCAGTATAGCCGAAAGGTTGGGATCAGATACCGAAGAGGAACCGCTTTCGGTAAATCAGAACAGCACCAAGGATCAGAACAGCTACATCTATGCGACAGAGACCAACAATACACTCATGAATGTCATATACATGTTCTGCATGGTCAATTGCTTCGTCATTTCATCCCTTTGGATAGGGGAGAGAGCCTACGAGGTGGCGCTTCGGAAAAATCTCGGATATTCGACCGGACAGCTCATAAAGAGCCTTTACTTGCAGATACTCCGTCCGCTGGGAGGTGCCCTCATCATATGCATACTCCTGAATGTGTTCAGCAGATATCTGTATTACGACGGAGTATCACTTGCGCTGCGGCTGTCCATAAAAAACCTTCTGTGGATAAGTGCCGCCTCACTTGTATCGGCTTTTGCGGTCGTGCTTATAAGCGTATTTAAAAGCCGCAGAGTAAAATTCATAGATATGCAGCATAGCTTATAGGGAGAAGGGTATGAAGAAGATCATGCATCTTTTGACAGAAATGATACTCCTGAAGCTGAAGACCTTTATACCTCTTCTGATCATGTCATGGATAGTATTCGTGATAGTCATAATGGCGGGAGAAGTGTTCCTCTCGGGGATCTACAGAGTGATGGTGATACGCGATACCATAGATATACCGGATGAGAGAGTGTATTACCTCAAAAATACATACATGTCAGAAAGTGACTGGGATTTCGGCCCGAGGTCCAATGAATTGCTTAAGGAGCTGGAGGAGACATTTCCGGATGAGATCGAAATAGCTGCGGCATACAGTATGAGGGGTGTAATAAAACTTCCGGCAGAGCCACAGAGCAGGGGACCGGAGATCGTTTTTCTGAACGATGCATATCTGAAAATGTGCGGCATAGATACGTCAGGATATCCGAAAAGAGAAGGCTGTAAGACTACTTTGGTCGGAGCGGATCTTAAGGGCGCATTTCCCGAAGAATATACTGTTAAAACCGATTTCGGATTAAGCTTTTACATAGCCGCCTCATTGGAGCCGGGAACAAAACTCATACCGCAAAACATCTACAGCAGCGACGATGACTCCAAGCCGCTGGACGGCAGGCTCGTGGTGGTACAGGATATGGCGGATGAGAACAGCCTGATCTACAGCAATGACATCTATATCATAATAGACGACACTGATGTCACACAGAGCGTACTGCAGACCATAGAAAGACTTAACGCAAAGTACAATACAGGCTATGCACCCGAGAATATCAAACAGACATACTCAAACCTTGTAAAGAACTGTCTGAAGACCTCGCAGGAAAAAGCAGTATTTCTTGTGTTTTCGGTAATCATATGCATCATATCCGTAACCACCATGAATATGGTCGATATACTACTCCATAAAAAGATGTATGGTATATACTACGCGAACGGATTTACGTCAAAGGATATGCGGGGAGCCGTCATTCTGACAGATACTATACTTTTTACCACCTCTATGATGCTTGCATGGGCTTTTTGCTGTCTGAGGCTTAAGGGGAAGAACCCGGTGGTCGTCAGAATGATCACAGATATTCATTACAGATACATCTGGACAATAATCATTCCCATCACTGTGATCTGCATAATAATTTCAGGCATCAGTGCGGCGCTGTATTTAGACAGAAAAACGCCGGCTGAACTTGTGAGAGGGTAACATGATAAGACTCGAAAACATATGTAAGATATACGGTACAGGTGAGGGCAGAGTAAAGGCCCTGAACGGAATAGACCTGACAATAGAAAAGGGAGACATGCTCTCGGTTATGGGAACATCCGGGTCAGGTAAGTCGACGCTTCTTAATATCCTCGGATGTATGGACAGGGCTACCTCGGGAGATTACTACTATGACGATGTACATGTTAGTGCACTATCTGCCGCCAAGCTGGATCTGTTCAGAAAACAGAAGATAGGTTTCGTGTTTCAGGATTTTGCACTCCTGCCCAACTACACAGTGTATGAAAGTATAGAGATGCCCCTCATAGCACAGAATATACCCGGAAGAAAGCGAAGAAAGACGATAGAACGCGTGGTTGAACGTCTCGGGATAACGAATTTGATGGATAAAAAGATATCGACCCTTTCGGGAGGCCAAAAGCAGAGATGTGCTATCGGAAGAGCGGTGGCAAAGGACAGTGAACTAATACTTGCCGACGAACCGACCGGAGCGCTTGACAGTAAGAATGGAGAAGAGATCATGAAGCTCTTCTGCGAGCTGAACGAAGAGGGAAGAACTGTAGTGGTTATCACCCACGATACGGGTATAGCCGGTTACTGTAAGAGGCATGTGAGGATAGAGGATGGGGTGATGGTCACACATGATCAGGAGGTTGTAGTTGAGCGTGACAGGATAGTGACAGTGAAGGATGGAAGGATAAGTTAAAAAATGCGTATTTGAGAGCCCATTATATATCCCTATAGCCGCAATGCTTTGATTTAAGGCATTGCGGCTGTTTTTGCGATTACCATTTATGCAGGTAAATCTGCCGTTCGCGCAGGGGGTATTGAAATCGCTGAATGATTATGCTATGGTCATTTATGCAGAGATGATGAATGGTCGTGATCAAATATGCTGAAGGGGTGACGTATGAGACTTTTTAATGTTTTTCGCAAGCATGCTGCGGTAGCTTTTTTCGGGCGGCCGGGCGTAACCCTTCTGCTGTTGTTATCCATCGCCTCGGCCTTATTCTGCGTGGATGCGATAGACGGCTATGGAAACGGCCGGTACTATAGGAGTGTAGATAACATTTATTATCAGTGCTTTTCGCTGACTGATCTGAATAATAACAGTACGGTCTGCGAAACCGATATCAGAGAATATCTGGCGGAGCGATACGAATACGACGCCAATGCAGTCCTGTATTTCACGAGGCACGAGGATCCGGATGATCCCTTCGGAGAATATCTCATCGTGGGATATGACAGCGAGCTGGCGCTCTCCAGATGGTGGGCGGGAACCTCCGGAAGAAATGTGTTCACTTCTCAGGAGCTGTCTGACGGAGCACGTGTAGCGTATATATCTGATTCTGCCAAGGCAAAGGCAGGCCTGACCGACAGCGTGAAGATAGACGGCGTAGATTACCAGGTGATCGGAACAGCCTTTTTTGTGGATTATAACATTAAGGGACTGCTTCCTTCATCTGAGGCTGATGAGCTTATGCCGACAACGTCAGAGCACGGTCTGAATTTCAGACGATACTATGTACTTCCGTACAGGACCTATGAGACCGCGGGATACCGACCGGATTTTATCTTGGTAAAGATGAACGGCATGACTACAGCGCAGGTGAGGGATGCGGCCGATGCTGTTTTTGAGGATTTCAAAGGCATTTCAGGAACATACCCGCCCCTCGATACCACTGATCTTAAAAGTGAAAACGATGTACGGTACGGCATTTACGGAAGCATACTCTGTATCGGTGCGTGGCTCGGTGCGATAGGCATTTTCAGCCTGTGGGTAAAAAGCCAGAGCAAAAAAGCCTGGGTATTCATGGCCTGCGGTCTTTCAAGAAAAAAACTCATGTGCTATGCATGTATCGAAACACTGCTTATCGCAGCTGGCGCGAAGCTGATATCATGGCTCGTATGCACAGCCTTTGACGGGCAGTTAAAGCAGCTTAAAGTCATGACAAGACCGTTTTCAGCCATACCCATGTCCGCACTCGCCGTCACAGCCGCTGCTTCGGCAGTTATCGTGATAGTAAACATATCCCGTATGACAAGAACACAGAAAAACTATGAGTAGACTGCCATGAGATGTTTAAAACTGCTTTATACCAGGTATAAGATAACAGAGCTCATCATAACAGCCGCCTTCACACTTCTGGTGATCGTTTTGATGGAAGGGCTTCTGCCCCTCTCACAGACCATGCTCTACTGCGACAGCACCCGTAAAGCCTTCAGGCGGACCGACAACATACTGTACTTCACAAGCAATGCCCCCGAAGAATTGCTTTTCGGAAAAACCGAGGTCATAGGGATAGATCAGGCAGAGCTGCCATTTGAAAAGGATGGAAGTGTATTCACCACATCGCGATATAAGATATATACCGACTACAAGCTTTCACCGGACACCGCCGCAACAGACTTGAACGGAAAGCTTAAAAAAACCTGCATAAACGTGATAAGCTATTCAACATTTGATTGGAATGCACTGGACCCAAAGTACTGTGAACTGCTGAAAAAGTTTGACGAAAGCAGCGGAGTCGGACTCCTGATAACAAAGGATCTCGTGGATAAATACGGCTATTCCGTGGGAGACAGGTTTGAAGCATCAGTCAAATGTGAAACAGGAGACGACCGCATTGCACCGGACACATCCTTCCTTGTGGCAGGGATACTCGATGACAGCGATCCCATACTCTCCGTGAATCAGTGGCTCGCAACCGAAATCAGCATTTCGGGCTTCAGTGTGAACCGGTACAAGTACAACAGTGATTATTCATTTGCGATAGCGATAGATCCGGACGGCCTCCTTCCGGAGGACAGAAAACAATTCAGAGCCGCCCTTGTAAGCGCTCCTGAAGGCCATGACCCCGGGATCGTAGCGGAGCAGTTTAACGAGAAATACACCGGAAGAGCGGTACTCAGGCAGTACAAAGAGATAGAGGAGTACACCCTCAGATCATCCTGGGACGGTAATACATTTTCACTGCTCCTCCTTATAACACTCGGCACTGTGCTTATGACATCCTTTACAGGCTTCACCGTGACCAGAACCGACCGCATGAGGCAGACCATCAAGAACCTATACATAAATGGGATGTCCCGAAGAAAGATACTCGCCCTGTTCTTCGCATACTACATGACGCTTATAGCACCCGCATTCGCCATAGGACTTGCAGTATTTGCGGCACTGCCCTTCGGAGAATTTCACGGCTACAACCCGCTTATCCTCATGGCAAGCGGCATACTCCTTGCTGCATTTCTGTTTGCGGGTACACTCGTAACAATACTCAATCTCAGGAAAAATCTGATAATAACATACGACAAAACGTGATGCTTGAAGGAAAGCTTTCAGACATCATCGGTGCCGCTTCAGACAGGGTACAATAAATGATAGAACTCAAAGGAATCTCAAAAACATACTTCAAAGGGCGTCAGAACCAGGTAAACGCCCTGACAGACATAGACCTCACGATAGAGGAGAAGCAGATGACAGCCGTCATCGGACCCTCCGGCGCAGGCAAATCCACCCTGCTGCACATCCTTGCCCTCCTCGAGACACCTGATGCAGGCAGCTATAAGGTGGACGGAGAGGATGTGTCAGGCCTGAAGGACGGTAAGGCCGCAAGGTTCAGAAACAAAAAGATCGCCTACGTTATGCAAAACGATGGGCTGATCGGAAGACTCACCGCTTTCGAGAACGCGGCTCTGCCCCTGACCATAGCGGGTGAAAGAAGCGGCGAGATAAAGGAAAGAGTGAACGATGCACTGACACTGGTAGGCCTCGAGAAGCGCATACGTACAAAGACTGAGTATTTAAGCGGAGGTGAGGCGCAGCGCGTAGCCATAGCAAGAGCGGTGGCATCGGGAGCTGATATAATACTCGCGGACGAGCCCACAGGAGCCGTGGACACTGCCAACTCCGAGAAGATAGTGGAGCTGTTCAGGGAGCTGAACAAGAGGGGCAAGACGGTCATAATCGTCACCCACAACCGCGATGTGGCAGCGGCCTGCGACAGAGTGGTGGAGATAGTGGATGGGAGGATCGCCGATCCCCTCGCGAAAGGCGCCGAAATCCATTGACATCGATCGGATGAACGGGTATTCTGTAGCCTAAGAACTACAGAGTATATAAAGAGGTGCCGGTTTGAACATCCACATCATCCGTTCCGACAGAAAGACCATATCGATACAGATAACAAGGGACCTGCAGGTCGTCGTGCGCGCGCCGAGACAGCTGGGCCGCGGGGAGATAGAGCGTCTGGTGGAGGAGAAGAGGGGCTGGATCGAGAGCCACATGGAGAAGGTGCGCGGGGAGCTTAAGAGGGAGGAAGAGGCCGCGGGTGAGCGCCTGAGCGAGGATGAGATACGGGAGCTGGCCGACAGGGCGCTGAAGGTCATACCGGAGCGCGTGAGACATTTCGCGAAAGTGGTTGGAGTGACTTACGGACATATCACGATAAGGAACCAGAGGACGAGGTGGGGGAGCTGCTCGTCGAAGGGCAATCTGAACTTCAACTGTCTTCTGATGCTTGCGCCGAAGTACGTTATCGACTACGTGGTCGTGCACGAACTCTGCCACAGGAAGGAAATGAACCACTCGAAGGCTTTCTGGGCCGAGGTGGAGAGGGTGCTGCCGGAGTATAAGAAGTCGGTGGAGTGGCTGAAAATAGAAGGACCATCCATAATGAGGAGGATGGGATGACGAAGGCGGCACAAGTGGTGCCGCCTGATATTTTATAAAAAATAAAAATCCTTGTTACCTTTATGTGCTAAAATACGTCTATATAAGTAGGTGACACCGGTGCCATATGTACGGGATCTGACGCCCGGCGGAGGAATAATATGGATGATGACAAAATAATTTTGCTTTTTAAAGAAAGAGGGAGGTTTCGTATGAAGATGAACAGAATAAAAAAGGTGCAGCCATTCTGGCTGCGTGCGTATGCGCTTCTGCGGCGCTCGGGGGATGTGATTTCGGTAAGTATGCCAGCGATATGCAGAAGAAGGTCGTGAATGACTTAAAGAACGAGGAGACGAAGGCTTCTGGCATCGAGATAGGCTACTCGTCTTCGGAACTGAAGGGGAAGAATTACAATGATGTGGAGACGCTTTTGACAAAGAGCGGTTTCACGAATATCACGCTGGAGCCTATGGGCGATATGAAGGTCGGAATACTCGTAAAGGAAGGCGATGTAGATGAGGTCAGCATAGGCGGAAACACCTTTTTCTGGAAGAGCACCAGGGCCAATGCAAATGAGACTGTGATCATCAGATATCATTCCTACCCGCATAAGGATGCCGGAACTTCACCGGACGGCGGAGAGGAGGAGAACTCGGTAGATCCGTCCGAAAACACACCTGCGTCACAGGACGCATCCCCCGACACGAAGGAACCTATGAACTCAGATGTATCCTACGAAGAGATTAAAAAGGCCTTCGAAAACGGCGACTTCTCGCTGGTCACACCTTCATTCAAGGAGCAGATGGATAACTACGAGGCGTTCTACGACAGCTATATCGAGTTTATGCAGAAGTATCTCTCGGGACAGTATGATGTGATGAGTATGATGGGCGATTACATGACCATGATGGAGAAAAAAGAGCAGTGGGACGATGAGATCGATAACATCGATGAAAACAAGCTCACCCCTGCGGACGATGCATATTATCTCCTCGTGACCTTAAGGGTGGAGGAGAAGCTGTTGAAGCTGTATTGATATTGTTGAAATTATGATCGGATTATTGTAAAACCGCGGCCGCACCTGATGGTGTGGCTACGGTTCTTTTTTGCTTGAAATATGATCTGTTATGATGTATTATATTTTTGAAACAGACCATTTCAAAAATATGAGGTGACCTGATATGGTATATGATTACATTTTAGAAAATTATGAAAACGGTGACCCGATCTTCTTAAGTGAACTCCCAGGTACTTCCAGAGATTATCTCAGGCAGGAGATGAAAAAGCTCGTGGATGAAGGGAGGCTGGAGCGTTTATATAACGGCGTGTATTTTCTCGCGTATATGACGAAGCTTGGTACAAAGGGCCGGATCTCCGTGGAGAAGTACATTGAAAAGAAATATCTTACTGTGGGTGGCAGGACCGTAGGGTATATTACGGGATCACAGCTTGCGAATCAATATGGTTTCACCTCGCAGAAGCCGTCATGCTACGAGATATGCAGTAATGAAGCCACCACGAAGCAACGAAAGCAGGAGATCGACGGAAATACGATCGTGGTCTATAAGCCGGTCGCTGATGTGACAGAGAATAATTGTTCAGCGCTTCAGTTTTTGGACCTTATGTCAGTGATAGACAGATACAGCGATATATCCGGGGAGGAGCAGACTACCAGGTTGAGGAAATACGTGGAGGCGGTCAGGTTGAGTTTTAGGACGGTGAAAGAGTATCTTCCGTTGTATCCGGATAGAGTCTATCGAAATATTTATGATGGGGGATTGATGGGTGAGCTGGTGTAAGAAATACAGGATCATGAGGGGGTCAAGGAGTGAGTAGCGAACAGAAAAAAGAACAGACTGCCATAGCTATCATCGATGAGCAGACGATCAGGGATAAGATATATGTGATCCGAGGACAGCAGGTCATGCTGGATTTCGAGCTGGCGGAGATATACGGGTATACTACGAAGGCTTTCAACCAGCAGGTCAAGAATAATATTGAAAAGTTTGATGAGGATTTTCGGTTCCGTTTGACGAGAGAAGAGGTGGATAATCTCGTGAGGTCAAAAAATTTTACCTCACGGGAATCGACCCTATTTAAGGGTCAATCCGGTGGATCTCGGTACCTGCCATGGTGTTTTACTGAGCCCGGCCTCTATATGCTTATGACAGTCCTCAAAGGCGACCTTGCAACACAGCAGAGCAAGGCCTTGATACGCATATTTAAGGGCATGAAGGACTACATCATATCGCAATTGAGATTACCCGCCCTCGATGCCGCTGCGATCATTGAGCTGCAACTGGAACAGCATGCAAATGATATCCGGGAGATAAGGGAAACCCTGAAGGATGTTGTAACCAGAGACGAGCTGGCTAAGTTCATGAACAGTTTCACCTTGCCGGAGCGTAATCTTGAGTATGTCATTTACGCCGGAAGGACCTGCGAGGCGGATGCTGCTTACTCGGAAATCTATGCCACTGCCACAAAAACCTTATATATCGTCGACAACTACATCGGTCCGAAAACGCTTCTACTGCTGAAAAGCGTTCCGGCAGGAGTAAAGACCGTTTTGTTCAGTGATAATGTTGGGAATGTCTTGAGAAGGTCGGAACTTCAGACGTTTCTTTCGGAATATCCCCACATCGACCTGACGATCAAAACGACCGGAGGACATTATCACGACCGGTACATTATAGTGGATCACGGAGAACCGGCTGAAACGATCTATCATTGCGGCGGGAGCAGCAAGGATGCCGGATACAGGATCACGTCGATCACACGGGCGGATAATAATGCCTTGTACCAGCCTATGATCCGTGAGCTTCTGAGTCATCCGACTCTGCGGTTTCTATGGTGATGCAATAACAGACTGCTTTCTTGATGAGTTTAAGTTCCGGCTTATACCGGATGAGGCGGTATTCATGAAATCACAAATTGTGATTTCAAGGTGGAGCGGCAGCATGAGGTTTCAAATTGGAATCACGCAATGGCTCCCCACACCTGTTCGGCTGCCTGCTTCCATGCTTCATCAGATATGTGCTGTGTGGCTTTAATGCTTTCGAATTCGGCCTTTGCTTGATTATACGTGTAGAAGTCGATGGCTTCCATAATCGCCTGATACTTTTCATGTGTAAGCGCCACCTGCATGATGTTTATTACATCGGTGATCTTCTGCTCCTTATCACAGACCATAAGGAAATTTGCGGAAATGACATCATTCACTGCCTTGTGGTGGAAACCTTTTTCTATCGTGTAGAAATCGATAAGCATATCGCTGAATTCTCTTCCGCCTATCTTTTCAAATACATCTATCCATGTCACGTGATTTGGATGAAGCATTTCGCCGTATACTTCAAAGAAGCGCTCGTAGTACAGGATTATGAGGTTTGCAAACAGCGGCTGTAGGCTGTAGATTATGTCGAGGAGTGGCTCGGAGGGATGTTTTAACACAAATGATGTAATGGAACTCAGAAAAGCACGATAATCCTCTATAAGATCTTCGAGGTCCAGATGCTTCACTTCCTTACCGATCTCGATATTGACTGTGAGACGCTTGGTCGTATTCAGAAGTCTTCCGTAACGTTCTTCAATGTTAGTTATCAAACTAAGATCCTTGATCTCTTTAATTTCTTGACGGGCATCTTCCACCTGAGCCCTTATCTCGTCAATGCCCTGTTGCATCCTGTTTATCTTTTTGTTGAGCATCGCAAATCCGGCTACGGTAGCACCTGTGTTTATTGCCGTGAGCCCGAGATTGACCCATGAAAGCGCGGTGAGACTGTCGATGCCATTTAGAACGGAACTGATATCGCCGGAAATACTGTTCAGCAGAGCGTTGTTTTTCACTGTCGCAGACAGAATCTGGCTGATCTTTCTGTCAGACTGGAACAGAGACCATGCCCGGTTTATTACAGTACCGGAAGCTTCACCTGAGCCGGACGCATTACCCATCTGAGGCAGTATATTATACATTTTTTTGTATATGCCTTTTCCGTTCTGACGGATAGCGATCTCAAAGCCTTTATCGACTCCTTTTTTATCTATATAGTTACCGCTTGGGAATACGGTCTTGAGGATATAGTAGAGCATATCATTATTAATGTCAGTGCTCATTATGTTTTGTCCTCCCACATATTATAACCGTTATCCTGACAGATTCTGACGTATATCATCCATGTCAGGCAGTAGAAAAACATTCTCTGCGAATTCCTTACCGGTGCATCGGCGTCTTCTATAATGGATTGGAAGAAGTTAACTTTCTTTCGCTCGCCGAGTTCTTCAAACAGACTCTTTTTATCAAAGAGACCGTTAGTGAGCATCTGGGCAAACTTATATTCCAGCTTAAAATCTATATTCGAGACGGGGTCCTTGATACTCGGACTTATTCGATGCTGCTTATAGATGGCCAGAATGATATTCACAAAGTCGATAAGGAAATTAAGAACCTCTGTATCTCCCATAGATGAGAGGGAATAGTCCTTTTGATTTACTTTATCGACATAGTTTTTCCTCAGGTGGGCTGTGTAATTCTGTGCGCGACCGACAGTACGATATACGCCGGCCTCCACACTTATCTCGGCATTCAGCAGATTGATGTAGTCTACCAGAGACTTGTCCACTTCGGACAGCTCTTTGGAGAACAGAGAGTTCAGCAGTGAAGAGAATTCCTCCCTGTCCAGCAGATACATGAACTTATCTTTGGAGATCAGGTTCAGCAGAAATTTACCGAGCTTATAGCCTGTAATATTTGCCTGAAGATTTATGTCGGTGACAAAAAGTCTTTTAGCCAAAGAAAAATAGTAATCATCCAGTGAATTGATCAAAGTATCAAAACTGAAATATCCCATAGATTTTAACCCCCTTTTTCTGATTTTACCATAGAGTACTGAGAATGTAAATGAAGAAACGACAGATCAGTTGGCGTTTTCTTGCCTTTTTCGTGACCGTCTTTTCATTGACATCCACTCCTCGAAGAACTATAATCGCTTCAAAAGGAGGTTTGCCATGAAGAAAAAGATTCTGCCTTTTCTCAGCCTTCTCTGTGAGGGCGCATGCATCGCGCTGGCCTTTCATCCGCACGCGAGGCACTTTTTCTACGCGGGCGTGTCGTATGAGTACGGAAGCTACATAGATGCCTTCGGGATGGATACGCTTAGTGCGATATGTTTTATACTGATGATACTGTGCGCCGTCTCCACGATTTTGTATATGCTTCCGAAAGGAAGCAGGATAGCGGTAGGACGGGCTGAAGCAGTGGGTTTTCCGGTGGCAACGGTAGTGCTGTTTTTTATCACATTTGCAATGAACAGTTTCGAGGTGACTGTTATACAGTTTATCATGGCGGGACTGCTGGTACTTGCGGCTGTAATAAAGCATATCTGCTAAAAAGTGATTATAATTCCCCAAAACCATGCGAAAAAGACGGGTTTTGGGGAATTATAGCATAAACGGGGAAGTGGATATCCACCGCCATGTTTGTCATCTCATCCCAGCAGCGACAGCATGTCCTCCTTGCTGAAGGTCGCGGAGCCGATCTCTCCGCCCGAGAGGATATCGTCGGCCAGCTGAAGCTTTCGCTCCTTTATCTTCTGGATGTGCTCCTCGACGGTACCGGCCGCAATCAGTTCGTATACGTTCACGTTGTGTGTCTGTCCGATTCGATGCGTTCTGTCGGTGGCCTGGTCCTGAGCGGCCTGGTTCCACCAGGGATCGTAGTGAATCACGATATCGGCTGCCGTGAGGTTCAGACCCGTTCCGCCGGCCTTTAGTGAGATGCAAAATACGGGGACATCGTCATTTGCAAATGAGTCTACCATCTGCATTCGCTTCTCCTTGCTAACACTTCCGTCGATGCGGTGGTACTCAATGTTTTCATCACTCAACCGTTTTCCAATGATGTCGAGCATGGTGGTAAACTGCGAGAACAGAAGTATCTTGTGGCCTCCGGAAGTGCCCTGACGTACCAGCTCAAGACATGTCTCGAGCTTCGCACTTTCTCCATGGTAGTCCTCGTACAGAAGGACTGGGTCACAGCAGAGCTGGCGCAGTTGTGTGAGCTGTGCGAGATACTGAAGCTTGCTGCTCTTGAAATCTGCCTGCGATACTCCGGAGAGTTCATCGCGAAGCTTCTTCACATGAGCATCGTACAGCTTCTTCTGCGCACCATCGATGCTGACGGCGATAGTCTCTTCGAGCTTGTCCGGCAGTTCCTTCAGGACCTGCCTCTTCAGCCTTCTGAGGATGAAGGGGTGTACCATACGGCGGAGCCGCTCCTGGGTCTTTTTGTCGCCATTCACCACGATAGGTATCTCATATTCCTTCTGAAATGCACTGTAACCATACAAAAAGCCCGGCATCAGATAATCCATAATGCTCCACAGCTCGCTCAGATGGTTTTCTATGGGGGTTCCGGTGAGAGCCACACGGAAACTGCTGTCTATGATGCGTACAGACTGGGAAGCCTGCGTGTTTTGATTTTTAATGTACTGCGCCTCGTCTATGAATTCATTTGCGAAGCGGATACCTGAGTAGGAGGTTATGTCCCTCTTGAGAAGATCGTAGGAGGTGACCCAGATGTCCGCCGCATTGTTCGGGTTTATCAGATCCGCTCGCTCAGATGCCGTACCTGCTATGACGCTGACCGACAGAGAGGGGGAGTATTTTTCAATCTCACGCTTCCAGTTGTAGACGAGGGAGGCGGGGCATACAACGAGTGAACGCAGATTGTTGCCTGTCTTTCCGGCTTCCTTCTCCGAGAGAATGAAGGAAAGGACCTGAAGTGTCTTGCCCAGACCCATGTCATCAGCAAGTATTCCACCGAAGCCGCAGTCTTTTAATAAACGAAGCCACCTGTAGCCTTCTGCCTGATATGGCCTTATGATATCCTTCAGAGAGTCGGGAACAGGCGCCGATGCAGCCTTTTCCGGCTCCATCTTTTCGAGAAGCTTTTTGTAGCTGTCCGCAGTCTCGAGTATCACATCATTTCGCGCTTCCAGGCTCTCCTGAATATACAGCGCCCTGTACAGGGGGATGGAAATGATTCCTCCCTCCCTGCCTGCGTAGTTGACATATATGTCTGACAGCGTGTTCCATCCGGCCGCATCCTCTGTCTCAAGCGACATAAATTCACCGCTTTTCAGCCTGTAGTACTTTTTCTTTTTTCGGTAGGCGCCCAGAATTCCTGCCATTTCATTATCCGAGAGGTCGCCGCCTTTTAACGACATAAGAATACTGCCGTTCTCCACACGCACATGCGCGCTGACCGAAGGTAGATATCGGACCTTTTTACCCGCAATGGCTGTCGACGCAAGGACCTTTCCTGTAGCTTCAAGCCTTGGAAGATTGTACCGCATGAAATCGAACAGCTTGTCCTCATCCATATCCGAGCTGAGGATGAAATTTTTTGCGTCCAGCCTGTCGAATATCGATGAGAGCACGACGGCTGCGGCGGTCTCCTCGGGAGCGTTGCGTTTTACCGCTCCCGTCACCGTGTCATACAGATGACACCTTACATCTGCCTGTTTATATACTGCAAATGCCTCGCAGGTCAGTCTGCCGTCATCGTAATCCAGCAAAAATTCAAAGGATGGTTTTTCCTTTTCATATGTTTCGGGGTCAAGGCCTTTTGTCGTCAGGCTTCCATATGCAGAAAACAGCGGGACGAAACGTTCGATAAGCCTTCCGATATCCGACTCGCGGACATAGAGCTCTTCATTATAAGCAAACAGCTCGGAGAGCTCGTTGACCTCCTTTGTGGAACCGGCGGCTATCCTGAAAAGACCCTCATTGTCCGCCAGATACATCCAGCTTCCCGTTACCGCAAATGTCGCAAGAGGCAGTATCTTAAAGGAGGCTCCGTGGGACTTCTTCTTCAGAATACCCTTTATTCCCTTACGGTCAAGCTGTATCCTGCACCCGCCTTTTTCCCTGAAAGTAACGGTCTCACCGTCCAGCAGCTCCATAAGTGTATCGACCTCACGCCCCTTAAACCGCATATACCTGTGGTCACCGGCCTGCTGTTGGACGAAGAGATTACCGTCGCCGTACAGACCTTGTTCGCTCGCGGCTACGATGGACGCCATGAGATCGAAAATCTTGCATGCCAGATCGTCGCAGATGCCTGCCTCCATGGCGACCTCCTCCCTGCCGATCGTAAAAAGCCTGTGGTTTCTGTAGGCATCTATCAGCTCATTGAGATGCTTTATTACATATTTTCTTGTAAATCCCGCCTTTAGTTCGAGGAGTACGGCTCCCTTCGCATTGGTCGACAGACTGCACTCGACAGAAAGAGGAGGGCGTGTAGCAGAGGATATTTTTTGCACGTTCCACGTCGGCAGAGATACGGTCTCTTCATCGGACAACAGAGACAGAAGCCTTCCGTCGGTCTTTTTTAAAACCCCCGGTGCAAACGGATCGTCCACATCCGCAAGATTTTTTAGAAGACTCTCGAGCTTCGTTCCTAAGAAGACATCCTCGCCTTTTTTGTGTACCATGTATGCTGTGAGCAGTCCGGCAGTGTGAGCGCAGCCGTAGGTGCTCTTTGTAAATTCGTCACAGCTGCACGAGGCAGAGCAGGGTAGACCTGCGTCGAGGCATATGATAATGGAACAGTTCTTCCTGACAGGCCGGTTTCCACGGCTGTAGACCGAATAATCCGCTGACACAGCGGCGCAGGGTGTTATCTGTGTGGAATAGGGCGTGATGCTCTGAGCGTTTGAGGCTTTTTCTACATATTTTATGTCCTTGAGTTCCCCCGAAAAATATAGTTCAGCGCCGCGGACGAGTTCATCCTCTGTATATGAGCGGTAATAATCTCTCAGTTCCATATCAACGCTTTCCCTTCTTCGTATTAGCCGCTTTCTCCAGAAATGTCATCAGATCATTTGCATCGGTAGCAGGGGTTCCCTTCATTGAGAGAGGGCGGTTCTTTTGTGTAAATCCATGTAGACGAGCCATGGGAATGTTTTTTGAATAGGCTTCGAATAGATTGGCGATGTTGTTTTTGATTCTAAACTTTTTATCGGCTGTAACGTAAAAACCCGGGCGTATTTTGGCCAGAAACTGTTCCGAGACCTTCCGGACTTCACTTCCGCAATGTAACTGGTATAAAGATTTTTCTATCGTTTGGTCAAGGTTGTCGGGAACAAAATAGTATCCGCAGTAGTCCCTGACCTGCACGACCAGCTCTTTTGTATCCACCTGCGCCCTCAAGCCTGCGTCAATGAGTTTTATATCATCTTCAGAGGGCAAATAATACTCGGAACCGGATGACAGAGACCTCGTGCATTCAACAAGAGAGGTGATGCTCATATCTTTGCTGCAAATAAAGTCATCCTTTGTTGTAATTCCAAGGTCTGCACCCCGGTTTTTGAGTATATTCGTATAATACTCTTCACAAAGTACCTCGTCGAGATCATCCTTCATAATGACTGCGCATACTGCCTTGAACATTTTTATATCAAACACACCATACAGGTCGATACATATCTTCATCGTGTATAAAAACGCCTTTTCGCGGTAAAATTGCCTGCCGATCTGACCGTCCAGAAAATTCTCATAGTAGTTTGTGACCTCCGAGGCGATGCAGTAGCCCCTTTTAGGTATATATGTGAGCAGACCATAGTCGTAGAAGGTGATCAGGGTGTCCTCCAGACTTTGATCCTCTGTATCCGGGTCCTCGGACAGTATGTATTCCGTAAATGCCTTATATTCTGCGGGCTTCAGTTTTTCAAAGAAATCCTTTATAAATTCCGCATCGTAATGCCTGCAGAAATAGTTTATGACCTCGGCTTTTTTAGCACCTGCGTACAGATAGATACCGCATCCGGGAGCCATCGCCTTCAGGTCGGAGAGATTTATATTCGACAGAAGAAATGAGAGAGGAGCCTTGATCTTAGCGTTGACCTCTTTGGCCGCGGTGAGAGGGGCAAAGTGGCGTCGAAGAGCATTCTCCGTACGATTCTCTTTTATCATCAGATCGTCGTGTGTATACACATCGCTGCCACTGAAGAACGAATTCCTTTCTGTTAGAGACCGATGTATCGTATTGATATTCGCTATATCCGATATCCCTGCAGGTAAATTAAAACCGGCTGCGCGGTACATTTTGGGCATGTCTTCATCCGCATCCGTTTCACGGCAACGATCCACGAGGTCTATATAGACATTTACCTTGTTGTTTGCCTTTTTACCCGGGTCGGTAGTTATGACGAGCAGCGCCCTGTCACAGTCCGCGAACACTGCTTCAAGCTTCATATCCGGTGTACAGTTTACCGTACCCTCATCCGAGTCGTATGACAGAGAACAGGGCAGTGCCTCCAGACCCAGGCATATGCAGCATGCGGCGGCGAGATCTCCCGCGCTGCGGGTGTCCGAGATGGTGAATTCACGCATTATAAGGGGGTTTGAGCGCGCCAGACAGGCTCTTACAGAAAGAGTATTCATGGTATTCTCCTGCGTATGTATTACCGTCGTTTTTTCACGGGTGGGAATGGTTTACTAGTACCCTGTAACGTCTAAACGTTGCTACCAAAGTTTTAGATGTTACAGGGTACTAGGTATGAGGGAAAAAGATCACACCATTATTACACACCTCTCACCGTATCCCGTCAAAAGCGGGTCGTGTGTGATGAATGACATGCGCTCAGCCTTGGCCTGCGCTATGAGCATGCGATCGAAAGGATCGTGGTGGGGCGGAGCATCCGCTGCTCTCTTTATAGTCTCCAGTGCAAATACATGATCGTTCTTCAGATTCAGCGGCTCGAAGCCGGCTTCATCACAGTAACGTGCCATATCCTGGCCGGTGAAACTTACATTGTCAGGGTGGACGGAGTGCTTTAAGGCAACCTCCCATACGGATACACTGCTGTAATATATGTCGTTCTTTTCATCCAGTATCATACCGCGCGCTTTATCAGACAGGCGCGGATCGTCGATGAGCGACCAGATAAGGATGTGGGTGTCCAGAAGCAGTCTCATAGTTCACCTCCGAACAGTTCTTCAATTTCGTTGTTATACTTATCCAGATCGGTAGGCGATGTGAGCTTTCCTTTGGCTACGCCGATGCGTTTTGATCGCGGCGCTTCGTATACAGTCATTTTTGCGACAGGCTTCCCGTATCTGGATATAATGATGGTGTCTTCCTTGCCGGTTTCTATCAGTCTTATGAGAGCCGACAGACGAGTTTTTGCTTCAAGAATGTTTATCTTCATGACAGTCCCCCTTCTGGTTAAAAGCTGGTCTTCTTGACCATATTTTATCATGACAGGACAAAAAAATCAATAGCGATCTCAAAAAACCCCTTGACAACTTATTTTTAATATGATAATATCAAGCTGAAAATAACAAAGGAGCAATAACAGAACCGATGGAAGGCGAGAAGGAATTCCTGAAAAACTACAATATCGAAAAATACGACAGGCCGTCGGTGACCACGGATGTGGCGATGCTGACGGTGAGGGCCAGACAGACGGATAACTATCGGACGGATGAGAGGCATTCTCTTTCGATACTTCTGGTCAGAAGAGGCAGGCATCCGTACAAGGGCATGTGGGCCCTGCCGGGCGGTTTTTTGCAAAGGGGCGAGTCGGTCGAGGACTGCGCGCTGAGGGAGACCGTGGAGGAGACGAATGTGACGCCAGCGGCGCTGATGCCCATAGGGATATTCAGCGATCCCGGCAGGGATCCGAGGGGCTGGATAATATCGAGCGCCTATGTCTCTGTCCTCGGAGCGGAGGACATCAGGCAGGTCGGAGGTGATGATGCGGAGGACGCAAAGTGGTTCGATATAAGCTTCGACGAGAAGGAGAACGAAGAGTGTGAACTGACACTCACGAACTCGGATGTGGTACTTCACGCACAGCTTCACGAGAAGGGCTCACAGTTCGGCCGGACCGATTATGACATAAAGCAGAGCGATCTGGCTTTCGACCACGCGAAGATCATTGCCTCTGCCATCTCGGCGGTGCGGGATCAGGCGAAGGACGCAAATATTGTGCTTGACTTTTTGCCGGAAAAGTTTACTCTTAATGAGATGCAGAAGGTGCAGGAGGCTATCACGAATGTGGCGGTACTTTCACCGAATTTCCGGAGAAAGATAAGCGGACTGGTCGTGGAGACCGATGAATACAGGTCGGGCGCGGGGCACAGGCCCGCGAAGCTGTACAGAAAGAAGATATGACAGGAGGCGGCGCTATGAAGAAGGTACTTGTGGTAGTTGACATGCAGAAGGATTTTGTGGACGGAGCGTTAGGCTCTAAGGAGGCTGTGGCGATCGTTCCCGCGGTGGTGAAGAAGATCGAAGGGTTTGACGGGCAGATCTTCGCGACGATGGACACGCACTATGACGGATATATGGACAGCCATGAGGGAAAGAACCTCCCCGTGCCGCACTGCATAGAGTATTCTGCGGGCTGGAAGCTGGATAAGGACGTGCAGGCCGCGCTTGATAAGAAGGGTTATATACAGGTGAAGAAGCCTACCTTCGGAGCCGTGCAGCTCGCGGACGTGATCAGGTCGGAGGTGCCCGAGGTCGAGAGCATAGAGCTCATCGGACTGTGCACGGACATATGCGTAGTGAGCAATGCGCTGCTGCTTCGCGCGGCATTTCCCGAGACCGATATATATGTGGACCCTGAGTGCTGCGCAGGAGTAACCCCTGCCAAGCACGAGGCAGCTCTCGAAGTCATGAGGAGTTGTCAGATTATAGCTTGACCGCGAAGCGATCATGCGAAGGTGAAAATAAGGGAGGACACCATGTTTGACGCAGAGAAGATAAAAAATGAGTGTGTGGAGTGGATAAGAGCGTTTTTCGAGGAGAACGGCAAGGGCTGCAACGCAGTCGTGGGTATCTCCGGAGGAAAGGACAGCTCGATAGTCGCCGCCCTGTGCGTGGAGGCGCTCGGGAGAGAACGCGTGATAGGTGTGCTGATGCCAAACGGCGAGCAGGCGGATATCGATATGGCGAAGCTGCTGGTGGAGCATCTGGGCATCAAACACTATATCGTAAATATCCGCGAGGCATTTGAGGGAGTTGTTAAGGCTATACCATTTGAGATGAGTGAGCAGAGCAGGGTAAATCTGGCACCCCGCATCCGCATGGCGACGCTTTACGCCGTGTCGCAGAGCCACAACGGTCGTGTGGCCAACACCTGTAATCTGTCCGAGGACTGGGTCGGTTATTCGACCCGTTACGGCGACTCGGTGGGTGATTTCAGCCCCTGTTCCCACCTGACCGTTCAGGAGGTGAAGGCCATAGGAAGGCTTCTGGGGCTTCCCGCGGCGCTCGTGGACAAGGCGCCCTCCGACGGACTGTGCGGCAAGACAGATGAGGATAATCTTGGCTTCACATACGCGGAGCTCGACAGGTATATAAGGACGGGCGAGATAGACGATGCGGCTCACAAGGCTCTCATTGACAGAAAGCACGCGGTTAATCTGTTCAAGCTCAGGCTGATGCCCGCGTTCGAGCCAGAGGAGCTGAAGACGGCGATAGTGTGAGTGGCGGAGGGAGTAAAAACTCTCCGGAAGATCATCGCAACCGAATAAAGATGTGTCTGCATATTACATCGTCAGACGCGCATGCAGGATAAGCGGAACAAGGAGGCGGTATGACAGAAAAAGCGTATAGATTGGGGCTGATCGTCGGCCGTTTCCAGTGCCTGCACGCAGGGCATATGCTGATGATCGATAAGGCGCTGGCAGTCTGCGAGAGGGTGGCGATATTTATCGGCTCCGCGCAGGAGTACGGAACAGAGAAAAACCCCCTTGGCTATGAACAGAGGCGTGACATGATACTGGCTGTGTATCCCTCGGGAGTGGAGGTCTACCCTCTGCCGGATATAGGTGCCGGCAACAATAACCGCTGGGGCGCGTACGTTTTGAATCAGGTCAGAAGAAGCTGCGGAGAGCTGCCCGATATCATGATATCCGGGCAGGAGAGCAGGAGAATCAGCTGGTTCACGGATATAGAGGGCGTGGCAGTGGCCAACCTCTACATACCTAAGACTGTGGATATATCATCGACAGCCATGAGAGAGTACTTAAGAGCAGGCGACGAGGAAAACTGGAGGAAATATACGGATCCAAGACTGCACGGCATGTACGGTATGCTTCGCGAGGCGGTACTGGCGGCGCAGGGAAATGCACATAGCGCAAGTATATAAGATAGAAAGGCAGGAAACAGATCATGAAACTTCAACCCATTGTATTATCATTGCTTGATACCGACCTTTACAAGTTCAATATGGACCAGGTCATATTTCACAAGCACACCGACCTGTGCGGCCAGTACTTCTTTAAATGCCGCAATGAGGGCATAGTATTCACGGAGGAGATGGCACAGGAGATAGAGGAGCAGATCGACCATCTGTGCACGCTCAGATTTACGGATGAGGAGCTTGATTATCTCAGGAGCATCCGCTTCATAAAGAATGACTACGTGGAGTTTCTGCGCCTGTGGCACCCGATCAGGGATTATGTGAAGGTGGGGCTCTCGGAGGAGGGTGAACTCTCGATAGTTGTGGATGGGCCTCTCTTTTCCGCGATGCAGTTCGAGATATATCTTCTCGAGATCGTAAATGAAGTGTATTTCCGCATGAATTACGACTACGATGGGCTCCTTGAGAGCGCGAAGAGGCGCCTCGACGAGAAGATCGACGCCATGAACAGCGGCAGATATACATTCAAATTTGCGGAGTTCGGCGCGAGAAGAAGGCTGTCGCGCGACTGGGAGGACGAGGTGATAAGGCGCCTCGTCACCGAGACCAAGAACTGCGTCGGAACCTCAAATGTGTACTTCGCGAAGAAGTACGGCGTGACCCCCATCGGTACATTTGCGCACGAGTTCGTGCAGATGTATCAGGGCATCGATTCGATACCGCTCTCCTACACCAACCACTACGCTATGCAGGACTGGTACAACGAGTACAAGGGTGATAACGGTACCGCGCTCACGGATACGGTCACTACAGACCTTTTCCTGCTGGATTTTGACCGGTCAATGGTGAACAACTACACAGGCGTGCGCCACGACAGCGGCGATCCCTTTGAGTGGGGAGAGAAGATCATAGCCCACTACAGAAAGTATGGAGTGGACCCGAAGACGAAGCTGCTTCTGTTCTCTGACAGCCTCGATTTCGACAGGGCCCAGGAACTCTACGACTATTTCAAGGACAAGACGAAGGTATCCTTCGGTATCGGCACCTTCGTGTCGAACGACACCGACGCCGAGGCACTGAACATCGTTATCAAGCTCCAGTACGTGAACGGCAGGCCGGTGGCGAAGCTCTCCGATGCGAAGGGCAAGGCCATGTGCCAGGACGGCGAGTACCTGGATTATCTCAGGAAGGCTGTGGAGTTCAGGATCAAGAGGGAGACGGGAAGGTAAATAATTATCGACCATTAAGAGGTTGTCGCGATATGCGGCAGCCTCTTTGCTTTTTAGAAATGGTGGAATAATCGGCGGATGTGTGGTATGATTACAGTATATATAGCCATAGACCACGGGAAGCCCGATTTGTGGGTGAGGAGCAATAGCCAAGCCGGGGAAATACCCGTGTTCATCCGGAGGTGGATGTAATGATCAATATACGCAAACTCGAGACAGAGCTGTGGGAATCCGCAGATCTCCTTCGCGCAGGTTCGAAGCTGACATCGAATCAGTACTGCATGCCCGTGCTGGGGCTTATCTTTCTGCGTTATGCCTACAGCCGTTTCAAGAAGGTCGAGGCGGAGATACTGAAGGATCGTCCCTCACGAGGCGGACGTGTGATGCCTGTGGAGGCCAGCGATTTTTCTGCGAAGAGCGCACTGTTTCTGCCGAAGGAGGCACAGTATGAGTATCTCGTTAATCTGCCTGAGAACATCGCCTCAGCCGGTCTTGTAAATAAGGACGGCCATCCGATGAACAGCCTCGGAGAGGTGGTCAATAATGCCATGGCTCTTATAGAGCTGCAGAGTGAACAGCTCACAGGCGTTCTGCCGAAAAGCTATACTGATTTCTCCGATGAGCTTCTGGCGGAGCTGCTTCGCATATTCAACAACAGCGCCCTCGATGACGTCGGCGGTGATATCATCGGACGTATCTACGAATACTTCCTCAATAAGTTTGCTAAAAACATCGCATCCGATGACGGTGTGTTCTTCACGCCGAAATCTCTTGTAAAAATGATCGTAAATATCATCGAGCCGAAACAGGGTGTACTTCTCGATTGCGCATGCGGCAGCGGAGGTATGTTCGTGCAGAGCGGAGATTTCGTGAACGCCGCAGGCATGAATGCCAACAATACCATGACTTTCTACGGGCAGGAGAAGGTGGAGTACAACGCTCAGCTCTGCCTTATGAATATGGCGGTACACGGACTGACGGGTGTTATAAAATCCGGTGACGAGGCAAATACCTTCTACCATGATGCGCATAATCTGGAGGGCTCCTGCGACTATATCATGGCGAATCCTCCCTTTAATGTGGATAAGGTGAAAGCTGAATCCTGCGAGAACGCGGGACGTCTTCCCTTTGGCCTGCCGGCTGTGAACAAAAACAAAGAGATAGGCAATGCAAATTATCTGTGGATATCCTACTTCTACGCCTATCTGAACGAGCACGGCCGCGCCGGCTTCGTCATGGCATCCTCCGCTACCGACAGTCAGAGCAAGGATAAAGATATCCGTGAAAAGCTCATAAAGACCGGTCATGTAGATGTGATGATCTCCGTCGGCAATAACTTCTTCTACACGAAATCTCTGCCCTGCTCCCTGTGGTTTTTCGACAAGGCCAAGGGCGAGGCGATCCGTGATAAGGTATTGTTCATCGATGCGAGAAACTACTACACAGTCGTTGACCGAACCCTGAACGAGTGGAGCGAATGGCAGCTTAAGAACCTGAACGCCATCGTATGGCTCTATCGCGGCGAGAAGGACAAATATAAGGCTCTTCTGCAGGAGTACCGCGACTACCTGCATGCTAAAGCTTCCGTCTATGATGATCTGAAGGATGCAATACAGCAGGACTCCTTTGCAGGTGTTGTCTCTGCGCTGAAGGAGAAGCTTTCCAAGCTTCGCAGGGAGGCTAAGGCAGAAGTGGAAGCCGCCGAAAAACGCGATAAGAAGAGTGTTCAGCAGCAGTTCGATGAGCGCATCGCCTATATCGATGATATGCGTACTGTAGCCGGAGAGGCACAGTGGCTCTATGAGAAGTTCGGCGATGGCGATTATACCGATATCCCCGGCCTGTGTAAGTTAGCCACTATCTACGAAATAGAGGAGAAAGGCTGGTCACTCACACCCGGAGCGTATGTAGGCGTCGCTCCCGTGGAGGATGACGGTGTCGATTTTGCCGAGAGAATGGCTGAGATCCATCGTGAGCTTCTGACGCTTCAGACAGAGTCCAATGAGCTGATGGATACCATCTCGAAAAATATGAAGGAGATGGGGTTATGATTTATCCGATAGAAAAACTAAAGAATCACATTGAGTTGCTTTCAGGATTCGCCTTTAAGTCGAAAGATTTTACAAATGCTGGAATACCGGTTATTAAGATTAAGAATGTGACTCCTCCAGTAGTAACACTTGATGATTTGTCTTATGTCTCTAATGAAATCGCACAATCGCAGAATAGATTTTTACTTGATTACAATGATGTACTTATTGCTTTGACAGGATCGCACATAAATCAAATGGCATCCGTTGTTGGAAGAGTGGCTCGTGTAAGGTATCACATTCCCTCACTCCTTAATCAGCGTGTTGGCAAGATAACGGTTATTAATCCTGATGAAACAGATCTTGATTATGTATATTATTATCTTTCTCAAGATACTGTTAAAATTCAGCTTGCGAGTAAGGCTGACGGAGCAGCCAATCAGGCAAATATTAGTCCGTCTGATGTGAAGAATTTGGATATTCCATATCCGGATATTAATGTCCAACGTCGTATTTCTGGCATTCTCTCCGCTTACGATACCCTCATCGAAAACAACCATAAGCAAATCAAGCTACTTGAAGAGGCGGCTCAGCGATTATATAAAGAGTGGTTTGTTGACCTCCGCTTCCCCGGTTATGAGGATACACCTATTGTGGACGGCGTGCCGGAAGGATGGGAGAAAACCCGTCTTGTTGATCTGGCTAGTGTGCAATATGGATTTGCGTTTGATGGCTCCCTTTTTAACTCAGTCGGAAATGGTATGCCAATTATCCGTATTCGGAATATTCCTGACGGCGTTACTGGGGACTACACGATAGAAACCGCCGACAATCAGTACATAGTAAAAAACGGAGATATTGTCGTTGGTATGGATGGCGAATTTCATATCAATTCATGGGGGGGAGACGATGCATTTCTTGTCCAGAGAACCTGCAATATTAAGCCCCTCAATCCGAATATGCAAGGCTGGCTTTTTTGGGCAATCTATGAGCCAATCAAATTCTTTGAGAAAACCATTGTTGGAGCGACTGTCGCTCATCTTGGCAAAAAGCACATTGATACAATTGAATTGCTTACTGCCCCAGCACGATATTATGAGCCATTTCAAGTTATTTTCAACAAACGGCAGACACTAATCAATGAGAACCGAAAATTGGCTGAGGCCCGCGATCGTCTGTTGCCAAAACTCATGAGTGGAGAAATGAGAGTGTAAAGAGAGATGATAAAACGAATAGAACTTACTCGATTCAAAAAATATAAACAACAATCGTTTACTCTAAAGCCTACAGGCGTCAGTTTGCTTGTTGGTGGGAATAACGCTGGAAAATCTACATTGATTCAGGCACTGTCAGTATGGGAATTTTGTAAAATGATCCTTTTTCACGAAAAAGGGAGGAATTCTTTTAATCATGAAAAAGTCGGAAGTGGTGAAGGATTTGGAATGAGTGCAGAGGAATTCATGCCTGTCGCAGTTCCGTCATTGAATCATCTTTGGACAAACCTGAAAACACAATTGGCGCCGAATGAAAAACAGGAAGGGCCAGGAAACTTCCCAGGATATATTATGAGAATTAAGTGTGTTTGGGATTATGAAAAACAAGTTGATAGAACACTTGAGATTGGCCTATCTTTGGTTAATGATCGTCTGTTTATTCGTGTAACCGAGTCAAATTTGTCAGAAGGAGATTATATTCCAACAATAGTATATCTGCCAACTTTCGCAGGAGTTCTTCCAAAAGAAAACAAGGCGACATTGGCAGAACGTAGGGCTTTTCTAGGACGAGGAATGGCGGGGTCTATCATCCGTAACATGATATATGACTTATACAAAGAAGATATACAAATAAGAGAAAGCCTTTATGATAGTGGTGGTAGACTACGTGGGAGTAACAAGGAAATGTATCTCTCAACGAGCCCGTTACAGAAACTGCAGAATAACCTTAGACACACTTTCAAATCTGAGCTTGAAATTGAACCGTTCAATGAAGATTTTCACACGGTAATTAAAATATATGAACGAAAAATAAAAGTTAATAATGATGGGAAGTGCGAGCTCATTCCTAAAAGCAAGTATTCACCACGCGATATTATTACGCAAGGAAGCGGTTATCTCCAATGGTTGAGCATTTTTTGTATGCTTTATAGTTCTAATATTGATGTGCTCCTTCTTGATGAGCCTGATGCTCATTTGCATGCAAGCCTTCAAAGTGAGTTGCTCCGAGAAATATTAGCATACTTTGAAGATGGAAGTAGAGACAAGCAAATCCTAATCTCAACTCATTCGGTCGAAATGATCAAACTAGCACCGCTTAGTATTATTTTTTCAATGGAGACAAGAAAATATCTTTACGAAGAGGCATCACGAGTTGCTGTATTAAGTGGCGTTGGAAGCGAATATTTTCCCAAATTAGATCTTTTAAAGCGATATAAAAAACTGATATTTGTTGAAAATGAAAGTGATAAGAAAATCCTTTCAATCCTCGGAGAAAAATGCAGATTATGTTTGCCTGCGGATGTAGTTTATTGGACAAATACATATAGCCATGCTGATAGGCGACACATATTTGAGGAACTTCGAAAAATAATCCCAGACTTAAAATGTGTTAGTTTGAGAGATCGAGATATGGATAATCTTGATGTTGTTGGAGAAGGATTAACTTTTAAAGCAATAACGTTGCCTTTAAATAGCCCGATTATTCTTTTGCAATGGAGAAGGAAAAATATTGAATCATATCTTATGTGTCCCAAAGCAATAGCGAAAGCATCGGGACAATCTGTTGATGAAGTAAAAAGATATATTCAAGAAAAATTTGCACTGGCTATTGAAGATGATGGTTACGTTGAAGCTGTTCCGCCTGAGGCGATTCTGACATTAGATGGAAAACATCACTTCACCGCAGAAATAATTGGAATCGAGCATGTTTTTAATTGTGATAAATATGCCGTTGCTAAAGAAATGACGGCAGATGAAGTATGTGAAGATGTGAAAACATTTATTAAAAGAGTAAATCAATTGTTTAATCAATAATGAGGTGATACACCATGTCTTATGATTACTCTGAAAACATACTCGTGCAGGAGAGCGCCGGAAACCTCCTTCGTGACGAGCTGGGCTGGGATGTGAAATTTGCATATAACACGGAGGTGCTGGGCGATAACGGCACCTTTGGCAGGAAGTCGTACAAGGAGATTTTGCTTGTGCGGTATTTCCGTGCTGCCTTGAAAAAGCTCAACCAGTGGATCACCGCCGATCAGCTGCTTGAAGCACAGGCCGTTTTGGAGAAGCGCCTTTCCACCTCGTCGCTGCTCCAGATCAACGAAGAGAAGTATTTCCTGATCCGAGACGGCATCCCTGTGACAGTAAAGCGTCCGGATGGCAAAACGGAAACAAAAAAAGCCGCCGTGATCGATTTCCTTCATCCGGAGAACAACTATTTCCTTGCCGTCAAAGAACTGAAAATCCACGGCGATCTTTACCGCCGCCGCACGGACATCGTCGGCTTTGTGAACGGTCTGCCGCTTCTTTTCGTGGAATTAAAGAAAAACACCGTAGACGTGCAGAACGCCTACGATGACAACTATACCGATTATCAGGATACGATACCGCACCTGTTCTATTACAACGCTTTCCTTATGCTCTCAAACGGCACGGAGGCCAAGGTCGGTACGCTGGGCAGTAAATATGAATTCTTCCACGAATGGAAGCGTCTTGACGAAAAAGAGCAAGGAAGCGTAGCCCTTGAAACGATGCTGCGCGGTATCTGCAAAAAGGAAAATTTCCTTGATCTTTTGGAGAATTTCATACTGTATGACCACTCGGGCGGCAATACGGTAAAGATCCTTGCCCGCAACCACCAGTATCTCGGCGTAAACGAGGCGGTAAAGGCATACGAGGCGCGCAGGCTCAACGACGGCAAGCTTGGCGTGTTCTGGCATACCCAAGGTTCCGGCAAGAGCTATTCCATGGTATTTCTCGCGCAGAAGATACGGCGCAAGTTCGCCGGATCCCCTACGATCGTGGTTCTGACCGACAGAGAAGAGCTGAACAAGCAGATCAGTGACACCTTTGAAAACTGCGGTCTGCTCGGCAAAACGAAGGCTTCACAGTTTATCGCCACAAGCGGTGACGACCTCATCGCAAAGCTGAAAGGAAATCCGAGCTTTGTATTCACTCTAATACAGAAATTCAATAAGCCTGACGAACAACCGATTTATCCGGACCACGATATCATCATCATGTCGGACGAAGCGCACCGCAGCCAGTACGGTGTCTTTGCCGACAATATGATGAAGCTCCTTCCGACCGCAGCCCGTATCGGCTTTACCGGAACACCGCTCCTGACCTCTGACAATATAACCGCGCGAACCTTCGGCGGTTATATATCAGTCTATGATTTCAAACGCGCCGTGGAGGATGGAGCTACCGTTCCGCTGTATTATGAGAACCGTGGCGAAAGGATACTCGATCTCCATAATCCGGAGATCACAGATCGTATTCTCGACGCCATAGAAAATGCCGACATCGATGTCGATCAGCAGGATAAGCTCGAAGCTGAATTTGCCAAGGAGATACATCTGATGATCGCGGAGCCTCGATTGAGGTCCATAGCGAGAGATTTTGCTGCGCATTACTCTGATCTGTGGACCAGCGGTAAAGCTATGTTCGTGTGTCTGAATAAGGTAACATGCGTCCGCATGTATAATTACGTTCAGGAATACTGGAAGGAAGAGATCAAGGCTCTGAAGGCAAAGATCAAGACGGCATCGCAGCAAGAAGCTCAGGAGCTTGAACGCCGGCTGAAATGGATGCAGGAAACGGAAATGGCTGTAGTGATCAGTCAGGAGCAGAACGAGATCCAGACCTTCAAAAAGTGGAACCTGGATATCAAATATCACCGTGCGAAGATGGAAAAGCGCGAGCTGGATAAGGAGTTCAAAGATGCGTCCAATCCGCTGCGGGTGGTATTTGTCTGCGCGATGTGGCTCACCGGATTTGATGTGAAGTGTCTGTCCTGCCTGTATCTCGATAAGCCGCTGAAGGCACATACGCTTATGCAGACCATTGCCCGCGCCAACCGTGTGAACGAGGGCAAGAGCAACGGACTTATCATCGACTATATCGGTATCGTGAAGGCCCTCCGCAAGGCATTGGCGGACTACACCGCAAATGTAGGCGGGCAGGGCGGAGACGACCCCACAGTCGATAAGGATGTACTGATAAGCCGTATCCTCGATACGATCGAAAAGTCGAAGACTTTCCTGAAGGAGAGAAACTTCGAACTGGCTGATCTTATAAGTGCTATCGATTTCATGAAGCTGTCCCTGCTGCAGACTGCGGCAAATGCTGTCTGCGGCACGCTGGAGGATAAGAAGGCATATTCCACATACGCATCGGAACTGATACGACTGATGAAGTATACCGACAGGGACGATATTACCGGTGAGACACGAAAGGAATACGAGGCCATCGTTGCTATTTACGGCGAGCTTCAGAAGAAGCGTAAACATGTCGATACGACCGACCTGATGGTGGAGATCAATGCCATCATAAGTGAATATGTGGAGATCGACGATACATCGATGACGTTAAAAGAGGAGCCGAGAAGATTTGATATCAGCTCTATCGATTTTGATCTGCTGCGCCGTGAATTTGCGAAGATAAAGAAAAAGAATCTGGTCATGAAGGATCTGGAGGAACTGATTCAGTATAAGATCGACAGGCTGCTTTTAAACAACCCGGACCGAGTCAACTACTACGAGAGGTATCAGCAGATAATCACGGAATACAACGGTGAGCAGGATCGCGCCACGATCGAAAAAACTTTCATGGATCTGATGCATCTGACCCAGAGCCTGGATCAGGAGGAACAGCGCTACATCAGAGAGGGCTTTGAGAGCGATGAGGAGCTTTCGCTGTATGATATGCTGTTCAGGGATGACCTGTCAAAATCTGATATCAGTAAGATCAAGGAGGTGGCTTCTGATCTGCTGAAAAAGATCAAGCAGAAGATATCGGAGCTTGATCACTGGACCGATAAGCAGGAGACGAAGGCTTCTGTTGATAACCTTATACGCGACACCTTGTGGTCGGAGCTGCCGGAGTGTTACACCGAGCTTCAGGTGTCCGAATACAGGCAAAAAATCTATGAGTATGTTTATACGCGATATAAGGAGACGGCGTGATAAAGTGGAGGTGAATAAATGCTGTATAATGTTTATTGTGATGAATCGTGCCATTTAGAACATGATGGTATAAATGATATGGTAATCGGCGCAGTATGGTGTCCTCAAAGAAAACTGAAGGAGATAAATAGCCGGATATGTGACATTAAACTTAGGAATGGTATCTCGCCCACGACAGAAATGAAATGGACAAAGATAAGCCCGGCAAAGGTGGTTGCATATAAAGATATTATCGACTATTTCTTTGATGATGACGATCTGCATTTTCGTGCCATTATAATTCCGGATAAAACCAAACTGAATCACAGAGCTTTTCATCAGACACATGATGATTGGTACTATAAAATGTATTTTGATATGCTGAAGGCTATTCTTTCTCCTGTCGATAGATATGAAATCTATATAGACATAAAGGACTCTCATTCATATCAAAAGGCTCAAAAACTGAGGCAAGTATGCAGTAATTCAATGTACGATTTTTCGCAATCAGTAATACAGCGTCTGCAACCCATACGTTCGGATGAAATACAAATAATGCAGTTAACCGATATTTTAATTGGCGCGGTTGGTTATCAGAATCGCACCTTTTCAGATGGCTTTGTAAATAGCAAAGCGAAGCTTGAGATAATCGAACTGATTAAAAGAAGGTCGGGCTATTCATTAACACGTACTACGCTTTTGAGAGAAGATAAATGCAATCTTTTCGTGTGGGATGCGAGGGATGTGGTATGAATGAGAAATGCTGGCTTCCACAAATGGAATTCTTCGATGATTATGGAAATGATTGGCCTTCATATGAGGAGGCGCTTTATAGCATATTTAAAGCGGATTTTATAGATAGCCATCCATGCTATAAATGCCTTAGGGTTGCGGTAAAGCATTACCCTAAAGAGTACGGCAAAGAGGAGGCCTTCTTTCATACAACATGTAAGGATTACATCGGCGACGGCGAACGGGTACCCGATTTTAGAAGATGTGAACGAATACGATGGGTACGCGCATTTATCGAAAACTATGACTGTGATCCTTCTCTGTGTGAAGAATGTGATGGTGTAAAAGTTTGGAACGAACCATATAAGAGTAGAGAGCGCGTTCATATACTTCTTGCGGAAGAACGATATATGGTTGTCCTAGAAAAAAGAGATGATTTCTTTCTGTTGATTACAGCTTTTTATTTTGATTATGAACATGCCTTAGAGAAGCAATTGAAGCATTACGAGCAATATCGGGACAAATAATAGAGTATATTTGAGAAATTGTTGCAAAACCCATTGACGGGTATTTGAAAATGTGTATAATGAAAGTAGCTCATCTGCCGAGAGTAGAAGGAGTCTTCGAAGACGTTTTGCATATGCAAAGCGTCTTTTGCTTTTTGCGTGAAATCGCCGGGGAATACTTTTTTTGAAATTTAGTATTGACACCTGAACAATGCTGTGGTATATACTTTACCAATTTAAACCGTTGACGCGGAGATAAAGGTAATGATGCCTTTACAGAGATTCCGGGAGGGTGAGAGCCGGGAAAGAAACAAGTTATCAAATGGACCGCTGAGGGCGCAG
>DGVE01000137.1 GCA_002395865.1 Lachnospiraceae bacterium UBA4292
TGTTGTTGCCGAACTCCACGATCACGGTGTCCTCCGTGATGTCGATCACCACTCCGTAGAAGCCGGATGTCGTGAGCACCGAATCGCCCACCTCAAGCTGTGCGAGCATCTCGCCCACCTTCTTCTGCTGCTTCTTCTGAGGTCTGATCATGAAGAAGTACAGAGCGCCGATGATGACCGCATACATGATGATAAGTGTGACGATACCGTTGCCGCCCGAAGCCTCTGTTGCAATTAAAAATCTCATGTTTAATTCCTTTCCGTCTGAACCCCTTCCTCAGACTCTGTTCCTTATACGCCCTCCTCAAAGCCTGCCAGCTTCTCGCGCATGAATGACATATACCTGTGCTCTTCGATGGCAGCCCTTATCTCGGACATTAAATTGTTGTAAAAATACAGATTGTGAAGCACGCAGAGTCTAAGCCCCAGCATCTCACCGGCCTTGAACAGGTGCCTTATATATGCTCTGGAATATCTTCTGCAGGCAGGACAGGAGCATCCCTCTTCGAGGGGCCTGTCGTCCGTCTCGTACTTTTTGTTGTTGATGTTCAACCTGCCCCGGCTCGTATATACATGGCCGTGGCGGCCGTTTCTCGAAGGGTACACACAGTCGAAGAAATCGACTCCTCTGGCCACCGCCTCGAGTATATTTGCGGGAGTGCCGACTCCCATGAGATATGTCGGCTTGTTCTGCGGCAGGAAGGGCACGACCTCGTCGAGTATGTTGTACATCTGCTCGTGCGTCTCTCCCACAGCCAGTCCTCCGACAGCGTAGCCCGGAAGATCGAGCTTAACGATCTCCTTCGCGTGGGCGATCCTGATCTCGGGGATAACACCGCCCTGATTGATACCGAAGAGCATCTGCTCCTTGTTGATGGTATCCGGGAGGGAGTTCAGTCTGTCCATCTCCGCCTTGCAGCGGTACAGCCATCTGGTCGTTCGATCCACCGAGGCCGTGATGTAATCCCGCTCGGCGAGAGCCGGGGGGCACTCGTCGAAAGCCATGGCGATGGTGGAAGCCAGATTGCTCTGTATCCTCATGCTCTCCTCGGGCCCCATAAATATCCTGTGTCCGTCGATATGGGACTGAAAGGTGACTCCCTCCTCGCGTATCTTTCTGAGACCCGCCAAAGAGAACACCTGAAATCCGCCCGAGTCGGTGAGTATCGGTCTGTTCCAGCTCATGAAGCGGTGGAGTCCTCCCATCTGCTTCACTATCTCATCGCCGGGGCGCACGTGCAGGTGATAGGTATTCGAAAGCTCCACCTGCGTCCCTATCTCCTCGAGATCCTGCGTGGATACGGCGCCTTTGATGGCTGCCACTGTACCCACATTCATGAATACGGGTGTCTCGACCGTGCCATGCACCGTGTGGAGCCGGCCTCTTTTGGCCGCTCCGTCTGTAGTCAGAAGTTCATACATTTGTATCAATTATTTATTATCCTTAGCGGCTGCTGCCTTGCTTCTCCATGTGTAAAGCGCGTACCAGAGATTGCCGGCTACGCATACAGATGAATATGTACCGCATACTATACCTACGATCAGCGGCAGTGCAAACTCCCTGATGGAGGAAACGCCCATGATCGCAAGTATAACTACAGTCACAAGAGTCGTGAGAGAGGTATTGATGCTTCGCGTCATCGTCTGTGTAATGGACTTGTTGGTCACATCCGCCACAGTCATTCCCTTGCCGACGAGCTTCAGGTTCTCCCTGATACGGTCAAAGATGACGATCGTGGCATTTATCGAGTAACCCACTATCGTGAGCATGCACGCGATAAACGTCGTGCCGACCGACCACTTGAGAAACGCGTAGAAGAGAAGCACCACTATAACGTCATGCACAAGTGCAAGCACAGAGCCCAAACCGAAGGAGATATCCTTGAACCTCACGCTGATGTACAGAAGCATGCACAGTGTAGCTATCGCTACGGAAATGAGTGCGTTGCGTCTCATCTCATTGCCGACTGTAGCGGAGATGTTCTCCATCTCCACGCTGTCCGAATCCACCGAAAGCTTGTCGGAAAGTGCCTTTAAGACCTTCTCTCTCTCCTCCTGGGAAAGAGTCTTGGTCTTTAGAACGATCTGATTGCTCTCATTAACAGTATTGGCGCGAATATCGGCCGTTGTGATACCGAGCGCCTCGGCTACTACCGGCTTGATATTGGTATCGATGTAGTTGAGATCCACAGCCTCCTTAAGCTCGATGGTCGAGCTGGTACCGCCGATGAAATCGATGTTGTAGTTGAGCATGTAGCCGGTCGACGCGTTGTAGATAAGGCATACGGCAGCGGCTATGATGGCCAGACCGGATATGCCGAAGAAGATGCCCCTCTTACCGACGAAGTTGATAGCCTTCTTCTCCTTCTCGGTTCCGTAGAAGCCCTGCTTTCTCCAACCGATCGCTACAAAAGAGTTCAGGATGAGCTTCGTGATCACAAGCGCTGTGAACATCGAGAGGATAATACCTATAGCCAGTGTTGAAGCAAATCCCTTTATCGTACCGGTGCCCATGATGAAGAGCACTGCGGCAGCGATGAGTGTTGTGATATTGCCGTCGAGGATGGCTGAAAGAGCCTTGTCGAAACCGGTCTTAACAGCCGTTCTGACCGAAACTCCCTTGCCGAGCTCCTCACGGATACGTGCGAATATGATGACATTGGCATCGACCGCCATACCGATCGAAAGTATGACGCCGGCGATACCGGGAAGTGTGAGCGTCACACGGAACGCGCTCATTATCACGATATCGAGACCGGTGTAAAGAATAAGTGCAAGTGAAGATGCCACGCCGAGCAGTCTGTAGACGATAAGCATGAACACGATGATGCACGCTATACCGATGGCGCCTGCGATGATGGATGTCTTGATGGCGCTCTCACCCAGCTTGGCGCCGACGACATTTGAGCGGACCTCCTCAAGCTCGAGGGGAACGGCACCGATTCTTATGATGGTAGCAAGCTCGCCTGCCCTGTCATAGTCCTCCATACCAGTGATGACTGCGCTTCCGTCAGTGATGGCAGCGTTCACACTGGGCACGCTTACGAACTGGCCGTCATAGTAGATGGCGATGCTCTCGCCGCCCGCGTAAGCCTTCTGTGTGGCATCCGCGAACTTCTTTGTGCCCTCGTCGTTGAGCTTCAGTGTAACCACATACTCGATCTTGCCCGTGGTCTGGTTCTTCTGGCTTCCGGCCATGGCCTCAGCCACATCGGTACCGGTTATTACTATGGAACCGTTGTCGAGAAGTGTCTGAAGGCTGTAGTTGAGCGTGTAACCTGTGGAATAATTGTAGGAATAGTTCTCTTTGCCTGAAGCATCCTTCTGAGCAATGAAATACAGAGAACCCGGGGATCCCAGATCCTCAAGGATCTTGTTTGCGTCCGTAACGTCCGGGATGTCCACATTGATTCTGTTGGTACCCTCGCGGTATACCTCCGCCTCGGATGAGTACACCTGCGCACGCTGCAGGAGCTTGTAGATGGTGTCGTCCATCTCGGTCTGGCCGGGAGTCTCGTCTCCGACCACCTGATAAGTGATACTGACACCGCCGGCAAGATCGAGTCCTAAGCTGATGTCATTGATGCTTCCCGTGCCCTTTGCTCCGATGCCTGAAAATGCCACATATGTTATGGCAGCTATGGCAATGATGATGAGCAGAAGGCTCAGGGTTCCCTTTGATTTGTTCATCGTTATACCTTTCCGCTGCAATCTTCCTCGCAGCTCTCACATCCGGGCTTACCGTCCGTCTGCAGATCCGCAAGCGCAGCCTTTATCATAATCGCGCACTCGATCCTCTTCTTCTGCATCGTGCAGCCGATATCGTACGCGTCATTGATCTTTCCGTGGAAGTTATATGAGTTCGCGGCGCAGCCTCCGCTGCAATAGAACCTTGCGAAGCACTCGCGGCATTTGTCCTTGGCGTAGACATTGCAGAGCTTGAACTCATCGCTGATCTCGGGCTTTTTGATGCCCTCGAATACATTGCCCAGAAGGAAATCGTCCTTGCCGACGAACTGGTGGCAGGGGTAGAGATCACCCCAAGGCGTTACAGCCAGATACTCGCAGCCCGCGCCGCAGCCCGAGAGACGCTTTATGACACAGGGTCCCTGGTCGAGATCGATCATGAAGTGGAAGAAGTTGAAGCCTCTGCCCTCTCTTGCCCTGTTCACGCACTCCACAGCCAGTCTGTCGTACTCCTCGCAGATCTGCGGCAGATCCTCCTCGCGGATGGCGTAATCATCCTCGGGGGAAGCCACCACGGGCTCGACAGACATGTGCTTAAAGCCCAGATCCGCAAAATGCAGCACATCCTGCGAGAAATCCAGATTATAGTGAGTGAATGTGCCGCGCACATAGTAGCTCTTCTCGCCGCGGCTCTTCGCGAACTTCTGAAACTTGGGAACGATGATGTCGTAGCTGCTCGCGCCGTTTTTGCTCCTCACGGGGCGCATCCTGTCGTTCACCTCGCGTCTTCCGTCGAGGGAAAGAACGACATTGCTCATCTCGCGGTTGCAGAATTCCATGATCTCATCGTTTAGCAGCACACCGTTGGTCGTGAGAGTAAAGCGGAACTTCTTATTGTTCTTCTCCTCTATGGACCTTCCGTACTCCACCAGACGCTTCACCACATCCCAGTTCATGGTGGGCTCTCCGCCGAAGAAGTCGACCTCGAGATTCCTTCTGTTTCCCGAAGAAGCCACGAGGAAATCCAGAGCCTGCTTTCCCACCTCGTAGCTCATGAGAGCACGTCTTCCGTGGTACTCGCCCTCCTCCGCGAAGCAGTATTTGCACGCCAGGTTGCAGTCATGGGCGATGTGCAGGCACAGAGCCTTCACTATGGTCTGCCTCTTCTTGAAGTCGATGACCATATCCCTGTAGGTGTCCTCCGAGAACAGCAGTCCGTTCTCTATGAGGCTGTCGATATCCGCAAGAGCCTCATCCACTTCCCCGCCGTCATAGCTCGTAAGGGCAGCCTTTACTGCAGCTTTATCATATTTTTCCTTTCCGTTTTCGTCCATGGCCGCGATCGCGTCATACACAAGATCGTCCACCACATGGACGGAGCCGGAATTGATATCCATTACGATATTATAACCGTTGTTTTTATACTGATGAATCTGTGACATACCACAAAAAGGGATGCCGCGGCTCACCGCAGCAACCCTCCTCCGTTTATTGCTTTCTGACCTGCTGATTACTTGTTTGCTTCATTCTCGCAGCTCTGATTACCTACTGTGCAGCTTGTCTTGCATGCGCTCTGGCA
>DGVE01000219.1 GCA_002395865.1 Lachnospiraceae bacterium UBA4292
ATAATACCAGTCCTGTTTTATTATCATCCTCTATGATCATCAATGAAGTACGTTCCCTGACATACGATAAAAAGTATGTATATTGTGATGCTCCGAATCTAAAGTGCAGATTTACATACGAGTGGAGCATCTGCGAACATGATAAAAATGAAAAAAGAGCGGCAGAGATGCTTTTGTCATGGATGCTTGGAAATGTATATCAAAGAGAGCTGATGGTTAATTCGGGAGGAAACAGTCAGGTCCCGGAGATACCGATCAATAGAGAGTGTTTTGAAACAAAGCTCCGGTATCTGCACAATTTGACACCGATAGAAAAGATCTATAAAAATTTTGTTTTTGTACGATAAGGAGATAATATGCAAACACGATGTTTAGGCTGTATGTGCTTATTTGACTAAGAGTTCGGAGTGTGTCCTAATTGCGGATATGTCATAGGAACACCTGCGGATGAAGCAGTTCACCTTGTCCCCGGATACCGGCTAAATACAGGGTTAATAATGAAAAAAACAAGAGCTCTGCCTCAAAAGAGGCGGAGCTCTTGCTTTTTAAGCTGTTCATTCACAGCCCCATAACTTGTTTATTCACCAGATCTCAGAATTACTGCTCTGAGCCGCCGCCCTTATTTGCGTTCACGAATGTGAGAGCTGCAAGAGCAACACCGATCCACACATAGAGCTCAACGACGATGCCGAGGATCCAGCCGATGATGCCGACGATCGGAATAGCGCTGATGATACCGATGATGATACCGGCGATGATGGCACCTACAAGGTAAATGATGATGGCCTTGATGAGCGAGTTCTGGTCAGTGCAGTTTGCGCTTAACGGGAAATAAGGTTTGATCTTCTCTACGAAATCCATGACACTCCTCCTTTGGAATAGTGGTTTTATAATTTACGAGCCGATTATACAATAAAACATCATTTTAAGCAAGTAAATTGTTAAAAATGATTAAACAAAGTGGCGCTGTTTTTGCCTAAAATGGCAGATGCAGCGCTATGTGGGAGATCATTCCTGTACAGTCTCCACAGTATCTGCCTTTTCGGAGAGGATGGTCATGCGGATGAGAGAGATGCGGCGGCGCTGCATCTTCTCAATGCGAAGGAGCACATTTTCATATCGCACCTCGTCGCCAACGGCCGGCATCTTATTAAGGTGCTCTATGACGAGACCGCCGAGGGAGTCGTATTCGGCGTGGGATTCGAGTGAGAGCTCGAAACGGTCGTTTAAGTCATCAAGCTTTACGTGACCCTCGGTAAGGTATTCGTTCTCACCGACCTCGCGTATGAGGTTCTGCTCCTCCTCATCGTACTCGTCCCTGATATCGCCTACGATCTCCTCGAGAAGGTCCTCCATGGTGACCATGCCCGAGCAGCTCCCATACTCGTTCAGTATTATGGTGAGGTTCACGCCGCTCTGGCGCATCTCCGTGAGCATCTCGGAGAGCTTTTTGTTTTCGTATGTGTAGTGTGGCTTTCTGATGTAGTCGCGCAGGTCGAACTCATCGGGGTCGTTCGCGAGCATGATATCCTTCACGTTGATGATGCCGATGACATTGTCGGGTGTGTCCTCGTAGATGGGATAGCGCGTGAAATGCTCCCGCCTGAAGACGAAGAGGAGCCTCTGGTAGCTGGAATCGATAGGCAGAAGGCACATGTCCTCGCGGGGGATCATGATGTCCTTAGCGACCGCGTCGCCGAAGTCCACCACGTTGTTTATCATCTTCTTCTCGTCCTTTTCAATGACGCCGTCCTCCTGCGATACGTCGAGGAATGTGATGAGCTCCTCCTCGGTGATGGCGTCCGACTTCGCGTCAGGGTCGGTGCCTGTCAGTCGAAGGACAAGAGCGGAAAGGGCATTCACGATAAATATGAATGGCGTGAGCACGGTCATGAGAGCGTTGATGATCCCTCCGGCTCTGAGTGCGAGCTTCTCTGAGTGGATCGTGGGAAGCCTCTTCGGAGTTACTTCGCCGAAGATCAGCAGCAGAAATGTGAGTATACCGGTGGCTACGCCGGCACCTGCGCTTCCCATGATATTTACAGCCATAACGGTGGCAATGGAGGAGGCGGAGATGTTCACGAGGTTGTTGCCTATGAGTATGGCTGAGAGCATCTTGCCCGAGTTCTCCGTGATATCGAGAACGGTGCGGGCTCTTTTGTTGCCGCTCTCTGCGAGAGAGCGGAGCTTTATTTTATTGACTGTGGTAAGGGCGGTCTCGGCGGATGAAAAGAATGCGCTTATGGCGATAAGTATCACCAGCACCACGCCCCTGATAATGTCGGCTGTATCCATCTAATTCTCCTGTAGATAGGCTGAACGCGGACGATCCGCGTATTCAGATATTTAAAAAAATATTATCCGATATCATTACATAAAAGTCAAGAAGGAAATTCCTTGACCAGGGGAGGGTAGATGGAGTATTATCAGTCTTGGACCATTATCGTTAAGCGGATGCAAAATATCCGCACAAAAGAGGTATGATATGAGTTTAACAACCACCAAAGCAGAGCTCAGGAGAAGAAGACGCATGGCAAAGCTTCGCGCCATGCTTATAGCGGTGTTCGTGACCGCGGCCGCGTGTCTGGCGGTCTTTCTTATAGTGTATCTGAGCGGAGGGCTGGAGAGCATAGATGAGACGAAGGAGGCAAAGAGTACCACGGCTGCGCCTACAAAGCCTGTAGAGACTACGACAGAGGAGGCAAAGAGCGAGGAGTGGGCGGCTGAGATCGCAGAGGCCGACAGGCTGGCTGCGATGTATGACTACGATGCTGCTATAGCCCTGATACAGACGATACCCGGCTATGACAGGAGTGTGAAGCTCACGCAGGCCATCGGAGGATACGCAAGCGCGCGTGACACCTGCGTGAAATGGGCGGACAATACGAAGATACCGCACATATTCTTCCACACTCTCGTGGTGGACACGGAGCTGGCATTTGACGGCGATGAGGACAGCGACAATTACAATCAGGTCATGACCACGGTGTCGGAGTTTAATGAGATACTTACCGAGATGTATGAGAGGGGCTTTGTGCTCGTGAGCATCTATGACATCGCGAGCCTGCAGGAGACCGAGGAGGGCGTGAAGATGAAGCAGAACGCGATCATGCTGCCGCCAGGTAAGAAGCCGTTTATACTGAGTCAGGACGATGTGAGCTATTATGCCTACATGACGGGAGACGGGTACGCACAGAAGCTGGTCATCGGTGAGGGGGGCAAGGTTGTAAATGAGTACGTGAACCGCGACGGAAGCGTGTCCTACGGCTCATACGATATGATACCGCTGCTGGATGATTTCATCGACGAGCACCCGGACTTTTCGTACAGAGGAGCAAAGGGGATCATTGCCCTGACAGGTTACGAGGGTGTGCTCGGATATCGCACGAGCGAATACTCATACGGCGCGAACAGTACACAGAACAAGGACTTTAAATACGTGAACCCCGATATAGAGAGCGATCGCGCCGAGGCGAAGAAGGTGGCGGACGCGCTGAAGGCGGACGGATGGTTGTTCGCGTGCCACGGCTGGGGGCACAGGGGCATGGGCAAGAACCAGAGCTACGAGAACTTCGAAAAGGACATAGACCTGTGGTATGATGAGGTAATACCCATTATCGGACCCTGTGATATACTGATCTACCCGAAGGGGGATGACATCGGTACCTGGAGGATGTACACCGACACCGCCGAGGGGCACCAGTACCCCGAGACGCTCGCCAAGTACGAGCACGCGGACTCGCTTGGCTTCAAATACTACTGCAATGTGGACTCGTCCGAGTACTGGACGCAGATCGGCGCGCAGTATGTGCGCACTGGCCGCAGAAATATCGACGGCACCAGACTTTTCGAGGCTGTGTGCGGTTACCGCGATCTTCTTAGCGATCTGATCGACGCGAAAAAGGTGTGGGACAGCGCAAGGCCCCAGCCGGTCAAGGGCGTTCCCGTACCGGAGGGGTATGTGATAGATTAAAAATCCGGTTGACACGGGCGGATAAGCAGTATATAATAAAGCGATGTTTTTGGAAAAAAGTGAAATATCACGGAGGTATAATAAAATGGAGAGAATCAAGACCATCACCAAGAAGAGCCTTAAGGAGACAGCTGCTCACGCAGGCTGCGGCGAGTGCCAGACATCATGCCAGAGCGCATGCAAGACAAGCTGCACAGTA
>DGVE01000089.1 GCA_002395865.1 Lachnospiraceae bacterium UBA4292
GCCATGATGTCCTCGAAACGGTTACCGGCACCAAAGAAATAAGGACCGTTAATCTCATAGACTTCAACATTCTTGGGGATGGTGAGGTGCTCAAGATTGCCGCGTTGCATGTCGGCGTCTTCGTTAAGGTCTATCTCGTCAAGGATAGCATGCACGTCGGTTGTCTCTGCCATTCGTCGCATAAAGAGCAGACAGGCACATATAAGTCCGAACTCGATAGCCACTGTGAGGTCGAAGATAATTGTTAGGAAGAAGGTAAGAAGAAGTACGGTGACGTCGCTCTTAGGATTACGATGAACCATCGTGAGGAACGAGCGCCATCCACTCATGCCGTATGCCACAACAACAAGGACTCCCGCCAGACAAGCCATAGGAATATATTTTGCAAGAGGCATTAGGAACAGGAATATGAGTAGCAGGACGACAGCATGGATAATACCGGCTATCGGCGTGCGACCACCATTATTGATATTAGCCATTGTGCGTGCTATAGCTCCTGTGGCGGGGATGCCGCCGAAGAGCACGGAGCCGATGTTGCCGACTCCCTGTGCCACCAGCTCGGTATTAGAGCGGTGCTTGCTGCCTATCATACTGTCGGCCACCACGGCAGACAGAAGCGACTCTATCGCCGCCAGTATCGCTATCGTAAATCCGTCCGAAAGGCCTTCCCTTAAGCTCTCGAAGGTGATCTTCGGCAGATGAAGCGTAGGAAGTGCTGCAGATATGGTGTAGTTCACACTTCCGTCAGCCTTAAAGCCAATGGTCGACACCGGAAGCTCGAAGATCTTCACCACTGCGGCGCCCGCGATAACCGCAACCAATGAAGCGGGTACGTAGGTCCACTTCTTCGGCCAGAACACGAGTATCAGGAGCGCGCCTATACCTATTGCCAGTGCCCAGAGATTCCTGCTGCCGATATTCAAGGCAAATGCCTTTATCTTGTCTATGGTCTCTATGGTCGGAGTCCCCTCGGGATATGAGAGCCCGAAGAAATCCTTCAGCTGTCCTATAAGTATCGTGACAGCGATACCGGCTGTAAAGCCGGTGGTTATGGTAAAGGGTATAAAGCGTATAAGGTTCCCCAGTCTGAACACGCCCATCAGTATCAGGAACACGCCTGCTATCACAGTGGATATGATGAGACCGTCCATGCCGTTTTTAGCCACTATACCGGCCACTATGGTCGCAAACGCGGCGGTCGGTCCCGCGATCTGCACGCGGCTGCCCCCCAGGAACGATATCAGAAAGCCCGCGATTATAGCCGTGTAGATACCCTTCTCAGGGCCGACACCGCTCGCGAGCGCCAGAGCGATGGACAAAGGCAGAGCGATGATCGCGACTATGATACCGCTTATCACATCCCTGCCGAACTGCTGCGGCGTATACTCCTTCATCACACTGAACAGCTTGGGTTTAAGTACTTCTTTCTTCATGACATGTTACCTTTCATGTAACTATTCAGAACCATACAGAAATAACCAGACGAGTCATGCCCCACATGAACTCGGATGGTTATTTCTGTGTGGTTCTAATAGCAGACGTCCGTCACATGAGCAAAAACCGATGCCTTTGGCAGAGGTTTTGCGAATGGGATGGGCGGGTGCTGAATAGTTACCCTTTCATGTATTTCTTTCTAACTTTATGTTCAGATATGATTTTACAATTTTCTCGCGAAGAATACAAGAAGCATTTGCATAAATTTGCTTTTTATTCTTGACAAAACTTCCGCCATATGCTAAATTACTCAGCAGCGCATCAAATAGGGGTATAGTTCAAGGGTAGAGCAGCGGTCTCCAAAACCGTAGATGAGGGTTCGAATCCTTCTACCCCTGCTGCTGGGGAGACATCGGTCTCCCTTTTCTTTTTGTGAGGTACTTATGTTTTATACCGACATACATTGCCATATAATACCGGGAGTGGACGACGGCTCATATTCGATGGAGCTCTCACTGAAAATGCTTCAGAGGGAATACGAAGACGGCGTGCGCTCGATCATCCTCACCCCCCACTACCGCATCGGTATGTTTGAGACGGCTGACGAGGTGATACGGCAGAGGTACTCTGAGCTGGTCGAGGAAGCCTCGCGCATCCTTCCGGACCTTTCCCTGTATCTTGGCAGGGAATATCACGCGCACACCGATATGCTGCCGGACTTTTACGAGGGCAGCACACGTATATCCACCATGTGCGGCTCCGAGTACGTGCTTCTCGAGTTCTCCGCGGATAAATCCTTAAGCTACATAAAAGCCCGCACGAAGGATCTCCTGGATATAGGTCTGACACCTATTATCGCCCACATAGAGCGCTATCCTTGTGTCGTATTCAAGCCTGAATTTGTCTCGGAACTCCACACTCTGGGCGCGATGGTTCAGATAAACGCAGGTGCGCTCACGGGTGAGGACGGCTGGACGATGAAAGGTTTTTGTAAAAAGCTCCTTAAGGAGGAGCTGGTGGACTTCATAGCCACCGACTGCCACGACTTAAAGCGCCGCCCTCCGAACCTTATAAAAGCGGTAAAATACGTAGAAAAAAAGGCGGGCATCGCCGCCGTTGACCGCATCTTCCACGAAAACCCCATGATGATAATATACTCTTCAGAAGAATAAATGACCCGGGTGATCACTCACCCGGGTATCTTTATGAAAGCAATCTTCCGTGGTCGTCTCTGTAGGAGCCGCTGGCAATGGTTATCAGATCGATCAGCCATCCTATTCCGAAGAGTCCTCCTGTAAACAGATACAGTATGCCTGTACCGATCTTGCCGGTGTAGAACCTGTGAAGTCCGATCACTCCTCCGAAGAAGCACATGATAAGCGCCGCTATCCTGTTCCTTGAGCTCAGATCCTCGTAGTACGGAGCATTATTCACATATATATTCGTGTTATAATACTGCCCCTGCTGCGGATAGGGCTGGCCGTACGGCTGGTTGTAGCCCTGATTGTATGGCTGCCCCTGCGCATTGTATGTGTTATATGAATTATTGCTCGCCCCCTGCAGATAGGGGTTGGTGTGCTGCGCGTAATCAGCGCCGGCGCTGGTAAACAGCGGTTCGCCGTTCATCCCTCCCTGCTGCGGCTGCGCGTACTGCCCCTGCGGATCATACTGAGGCTGGGACTGCTGCGGCTGAGGCTGGCCGTACTGGGGCTGAGCCTGCGGCTGAGGCTGGCCATACGCCTGATTATAGTTCTGATTATAATTCGGATCACCATTCTGGTTCGGGTAGCTCCCTCCGTAATACCTTGCATAATCGGTATTTCCCTGCTGGTAGTACCCGTTCTGCTGTCCTCTTACGGCAGCCACGAAGCCGCATCTCGGACATACTTCATTTTCTATAACTGCTGAACATACCGGACAGATCTGTGCCATATTATCACCCTGACTTTCCGATGGGGAGAAGAATCTACCATGTGAAGATCTCAGGTCCATCCCTGCGATCCGCCGCACTCTTCTCCATACATCTGCGGATCCTATTCTACCACACAGAATTATTAACTTCAACACACACAGCCTTAAAAATATCTTAATCCATACAGAAAAACCGCTGCACTCATCCCGCAGCGGTCTCATTTCAGTTATAAAGCTTAATAACGGATTACTTAAGGGCCTTTCTTGCATCATCGAATGAGTCATAGAATTTCAGCTCATCAGCCTCGGTGTCCATATTCTCAGCGTACAGTTTCGTGAACTCATCCTTGGAGACTTCATTGTAGATGTAGTCGCCGCTGTCATCCTTAGCGTTGACGAAATCGCCTTCCTCATCTATATCGCCTTCAGGCCAGTAATAGGTGTAAACATCCTTACCATCCTTGTCCTTCTCGCACTTAGTGTAAGGATCTACGCCCCAGTACAGATTATCGCCGTCGAAATTGTACATGTAATAGTCAAGCCATGTAACATCGCCGTCTACCGTGACGAAAATACCTGCTAACTTGCCGTCCTTGTCGCCTACAGCAAAGCTCTCGCCGTCTATAGCCGATCCGCGAACCTTACCATCGGATGTTACAAATACGAATGCGCCCTCCTCTTCGCCGTCAAAGGCCATGAGCTCGGGGATATCGTCATCGTTGCAGTATACGAAAGCTACTTGAGGATAGAGCTTAAAGAGGCTTGTAACCGTATCTTCATCTACCTGGTAATCCTCCTCGCAGAACCACTCCTCGAGAAGATCCATGGCTGCCTCAGCGTCGATATCAGAAGAACCCTCTTTGGTGGTCTCCTCCTCTGCTGTAGTCGTCTCCTCTTCTGCTGTAGTCGTCTCTTCCTCTGTAGTGGTCTCCTCCTCGGTTGTAGTCTCCTTCTCTGAACCTGCCACATCGCCGCCGACCTCAAGAGAGATCAGCTCGTAGCTGTCGAGTGTCCAGTAAGACCAGCCCGTGTCATATATGAACTTGACACTCAGCACTGCCTTACCGTCGCCGTACCTCTCAGTCGTGAATGTAACAGTAACGGGTGCTGTAACTACGTTCTCTTCTACCTCCTGCTCACCGAGCTCGGTAACAGTCATGGTGCTGAAATCGACAAGACCGTACTTGTCGTCGTAGTGCTCGCTGAGGGTGATATCCTTCCATGACTTAGAGAAGAGCTCCTTGACAGTATCCATGTCAATACCCTCGATATGGATCTGGGTCTCGATCTCACCGTCAGTCGATACATATGAATACTTCCATCCGCCGTTATCCCAGTCACAGTTGTACTCGGCAATGCCCTTGAAGTTATAAGTCTTGATGTCATACTTATATGTTCCTGAGAACATCATCTTTGCGTTGTATGTATCGAACTCTGTGGAATCTACAGTGATGATATCAGCCAGCTCGGAGTTGGGGATGGACACATCGCCCCAGAAATCCACGTTCAGCTTGCCATCGGATTTTCTGAGAAGATCAACCAGTACAGAATCCTCTACAGGCTTGAAGGTATCCTCTATGGCCGTTGTATTGGAAGCAGGCTTGTCGGGATCCTCTGTAGGCTTGTCAGGGTCATTGCCCGAATCCTCCTTGGTCTCAACATCGCTTCCGCCCTGGTGAAGGCTTATCTTAGCCTTCTCCTCGGGCTTCTTGCAGGTCCACTTCTGAGTTTCATCGTCCAGTGTGAACGGGATCTCAAAATCGTATGTCTTTCCGTCGTAGGTGAAGGTACCGGTGGTGGTGCACTTGTCGCCATCTTCATTGAGCTTGTTGTCGGTGATGGTGATTTCTGCGGCGTCCGCATCAAAATCCTCCTCGATAGCCGACAGGACCTTCTTTACATCCTTTGCCTTGGGCTTGGATACCTCTGCAGCCTCGGTAGCGGATGTGTTGTCCTTGTCGCAGCCGACCAAAGCGGCAGGCGCGCACATGCACAGAGCAATTGCAAGAGCCAGATATTTTTTTCTCATGATCTCCTCCTTATTGTCATAGACTTACGGGAATCCCCCGCACGCTATGTTTTAACAGAAATTTTATTATTATGTACTGCCTATAAGGGCAAATATTACATTTCAACTTCTATCTTATTCAGATGCCAGATGTCATCCACATACTCCTGGATGGTCCTGTCGGAGGAGAACTTGCCGGAGCTGGCCACGTTCAGGATTGCAGATCTTGCCCAACCCTTCTCGTCGCGGTACTTCTGCTCTATCCTCATCTGTGCCTCGTGATAAGACTTGAAATCCTTCAGTATGAAGTATGTATCAGCCTTTGAGGTCACATACGTATTAAGAAGCGAGTTGTAGAGGTCTCTGAAGAGCTCCGGATCGTTGGGGCTGTAGAAGCCGTTGATGAGCTGCATGAGCACTCTTCTGATCTCGGGGTCGGAGTTGAATATCTCCATGGGGTCGTAGCCGCCCTCGTTCTCGTACCTTATGACCTCCTCTGCGGAGAGACCGAAGATGACGGCATTGTCCTCGCCGACCTCCTCGACGATCTCCACGTTCGCACCGTCCATGGTACCCAGAGTGATAGCTCCGTTTAACATGAACTTCATGTTACCTGTACCCGATGCCTCCTTGGATGCGGTCGAGATCTGCTCGGAGATATCCGCAGCAGCAAATATCTTCTCAGCGTTCGATACTCTGTAGTTCTCGATGAATACGACCTTGATCTTGCCGTTTATCGACTTATCATTGTTGATTACATCAGCCACGCTGTTGATGAGCTTGATAGTGAGCTTTGCGAGTCTGTAACCTGCCGCAGCCTTCGCGCCGAAGATGAATGTTCTCGGGTAGAAATCCATACCCGGATTATCCTTTATCATATTGTAAAGGTGCATTACGTGAAGGATGTTCAAGAGCTGTCTCTTGTACTCGTGGAGTCTCTTTACCTGCACATCGAATATCGATCTCGGATTGACATCGATGCCGTTATTATCCTTGATATACTTTGCGAGAGCGACCTTATTCTGATACTTGATGTTCATGAACTCCTTCTGAGACTTCTCATCGTCAGCGTAGATCTTCAGTCCGGAAATGCGGGACAGATCAGTCACCCACTCATCGCCGATGTGATCTGTTACCCATGCAGCCAGAAGCGGATTGCCGTGCTTTAAGAATCTCCTCTGAGTGATACCGTTAGTCTTGTTGTTGAACTTGTCCGGGAACATCTCATAGAAGTCGCGAAGCTCCTGCTTCTTGAGAATCTCGGTGTGAAGCCTTGCAACGCCGTTTACGGAGAAGCCGCCCACGATGGCCAGATGCGCCATCTTGACCTGTCCGTCATAGATTATGGCCATCTTACGGATCTTCTCGGTATTGCCGGGATAAGACGCCTCAATAAGAAGGCAGAATCTTCTGTTGATCTCTTCAACTATCTGGTAAATTCTCGGAAGAAGATTTGAGAACAGTTCAATCGGCCACTTCTCAAGTGCTTCTGCCAAAATTGTATGGTTT
>DGVE01000011.1 GCA_002395865.1 Lachnospiraceae bacterium UBA4292
GACGGACGTCTGCTATTAGAACCACGCAGAAATAACCATCCGAGTTCATGCAAGCATGACTCGTCTGGTCATTCCTGCATGGTTCTGAATAGTTACCTACTGCTTAACATATTCATAAAGCTCTTTATATCCATTATCGACTATTATACAACCGTCCTCAAGAAAGATTCTGTAATTCTTCGAAAGATACCATGTAACATCGGTAGAATAACCCTCGTCCACGACCAGAGCTATCGCATCACCTGCCACCCTGTCCTGAAGCTCTTCATCCATCATTGCATAATCGAACTTCGTAAATCCGAGTACCTCTTCCTGATCCATGGCCCACACGGGTGTATACGCGCTTCGTATCGTTTCACCATCCGAAGTAGTGATCACGACCTCTTCAGCGGTTATGGATATGGATACACAGGTCATTTCCAGTATAAATGAAGGACTTCCGGGTGACCTGTATAACTGTCCGTTCAGTCGGTATTCTCCGTAATACCCGGATATATCCCCTACGGGCTGTCCGGCTTCCTTTACCACCAGTCTGTAATTACACCTGCCGCTTCCGATCTGATCCAGTTCAGATCCTGAAGCCGTAAATAAATATACAAAATATGCCGTTTTTTCTGTCAACTCCCAATTGCTTCCTCGCACAACTCTCACATACACACATAACTAAAAAGCACCGCCGAGTCATTTCTCGCCGGTGCTTCATGCAGTTTATTATTCTTTTATTCTCTTGTACATTACAACTTTACCGAAAGATTCTCAATGATCTGAGCAGCGATCTCGTCCCTCACAGAATTAGGCACAGCCTCAGCTTCTTCAAAGGATACCGCAGCTATTATTGTATAGTCCTTTGATAGTTCTTCATACAGCTTCTCCCAGATTTCATCATCGTCGAGGTCTTTGACATCATCGTACTGCTCTTTCATTGAAATCACTTCTTCGATCAGGTCCATTTGCTCCTTACTGAGGATCACATTGTTGGGACCGAGCTTAAAATCGACTATAAATCCGTAGCCGTACACATCGCTGTCGACCTTTATCGCATCATATGAGGCAAGTTCCGTCACAGTGTAACCCTGAGCCAATTCGGCATTTTCCTTAAGCTTTTCCTTAAACTCATCAAAATTCATCTTGGTGGTACACGTAACGTCTACCCGGGCATCCTCATAGCCTATTATATCGAAATAGAGCTCGTTATAATAACAATCATCGTTGAAATAATCATCCCCGTACTGTGGAAAGATCACATCCGAATCAAAGCTCAGGCGATATGTAGTTTTTTCTTTACCCTCCTCATAAAAATCTATCGTGCCACACTCGGCGGGGTCAGGCCTAAACTTCTCGCTTGCCACATCAACTGTGGTCTCTTCCTCAGCCGTGGTCTCTTCTTCTGTTGTGGTATCCGCCTCGGTAGTGATCTCTGCCTCAGTCGTAGTCTCTTCTTCCGTTGTAGTCTCTTCCTCGGTGGTGGTTTCAGCCTCGGTGGTGGTCTCTTCTACGGTAGTTTCCTTTGCCGGAGTGGTTTCGGAAGATCCGCCATCCGCCGAAGGGTATACGTCTATATACACATGGCTGTGATCGTCATCGTAGATAAGGGCGCTGTTGACAAAACTCATAGCTATCCCACCTACTGGTGAATCCCAGTGGAGTGTAAAGCCTTTAACTCTGTCGGGGTTAACGTAGGCCGCGTCATCCCTGTTTACCTCAGACTTGAACCACGTTATTATAAAATCCACATCGTCCTTTGTTATAGAGTCCCCGTATGAATAATACTTTTCGTCATATGTCGATGGGTCCACTGCATAAATATCGCCGGAAAAACTCCACATCGTTGCGGGGCCGTACGCCTCACAAAAAGCAGAAGCCAGATCGTCATATGTATCCAGTGTGATCAGGTCCTCAAGCTTTCTGATGCGGTCCCCCTCGTCCCCGCGGGAATTGATATAACTTACATTCACATCATCAGAGATATCATAATCACGGCCGTAGCGCTCTATGGTATCTGTTTCATCATACTGCGCGAAGCTGAATAAGAACTCCAGATTACTGTTTCTGAAATTACCCTGTGAATCAAAGTTCTGAACGTAATCTATCGCGGTCAGCTCATGTCCGAGAAGCGTCGGAACAAGCTCGGCCGAACCATTCTTGTATCCAAAATACATGAGCATTTTCTTATCGATATACCACATCGTATTCACAACGGGCAGATCCGAGATCGTCCTGTCAAAAGGTGCAAATGATCCCTTGAGATAATCGATACCTCCCTCGAAATCCCTCTTCGCAACATTCCTTACGATCTCCTCGAACTCCGCAAGCTCCAGTTCTCTGCCGAATGCCTTGTAATCATTATTCGCAGGCTCCTCGGTCTCATCCACCGCGCCACCTGAGGGCTCCTCCGGATCATCAACCGTATCCTTCTTCGTCTCGGCATCCCCTTCTTTAGACTCACCGTTCTCCGGAGCCTCCGTGGTCTTTTTCTTCTTTTTGGTCTCTTCCTCGCTGTTTGAGGTGTTATCCTCCTCCGTAGAGCATGCCGTGCATGTAAGTGCCATAGCCGATGCAAGCATCAGCGCCGTAAGCTTCTTTTTGATCATCTTTTTCCCCTTTGCTTCCTTTTTATCTTCCTGTGTAACTTCCACATTATACCCTCCTCATATTTGATTTGCAAGTCATTTATTAAAAAAGCATAAACATATCGTCAATAATATTCGCTATAGAACATTTTATAATTGCCACACGCAAAAATACAGTCGCCATAAATCGCTTATGGCAACTGTAATGATCTTTATTGCAAAACCGCAGGCTGTTTCTCGCCGGTGCTTCATGCAGTTTATTATCCGTAGACCTTCTTATAATTTCTGTTCTTAAAAAGCGCAAACAACAGCAGACATATCATAACCATTACAACATATGTCGCAGTTGATTCGATGCCCTCCTGGTTCAGTCTTATGATATATTTCAATATCTTATGGTCTTCATCAAAGAATGAATCGAGTACGACAGGAAAGAAGCCGTAAAGGAAAATAAACGTCACTGACGCGCTCTCCACACCATGCCAGAACTGATTGATCTTCTTGGGATATCCTTCCACCTCCGGGTCCGCTGTATAATAATTCACAACAACAGAGAAAACGGCAAATATAGCATAAAGATATGCAAGCGCGGCAATGACAGATAATACTCTTGTTGAATCGGATGCGAGAGCGACTCCACCTATTTCCGCCGTACTCAAACCTATGCTGTAATATATCAGATCAAACAGGCTGACCATGACAAAATCGACCTGAAACAGTTTCATAAATGTCATGACCATTGCCGCCACAAGCAGTATGGCGCAGATAAGCATCTGTGTACCGCTCTCCACCCTTTTCTGCAGCTTATTATATATTATTCCGTTTTTGACCGCTTCCTTTTCGGCAATCGACTTGTCCGCTCTGGCAGCAAGCTTAATACCACTAATAATAAACACGGGGGTCGATATTAGCATAATGGTCATTCCCACAGCAAACAGAGCGCCCTTTTCATCCAGCCCACTAACCAGCAATACTATTCCGGCAGCTATGCCAAGCAGCGACAGAATACATATCTTACCCGTATTATTCTTCTTGATCTTTACCGGTTCATCGATTTCAGATACGGATCGAGGCTGCATCAAATCATTTACATCAGACGAGATTTCTTTTTCACCCAGCTTTGTTCCGCAATTGCTGCAGAACTTCTCATTTTCACCGATCTTATGACCGCAATTCTTGCAAAACATGCTTTTCCGCCTTTCACTTATTAAGCTTCTTTCTGATCACCTCATTCTCCTTTGCTTATCCATATAGCAGGGCGTACACCGAGCAGCTTGTTGTTGGACTCATCAAGGAAGGTATACCCGTCCATGTCCCATCCGAAGTTTCCGCTACATGTCACTTTACCTGCGGCACCGTATGTCGGTGAAGCGTCCGACAGCCACCAGTTTATGAACCCCTCTTCAGACATACCGCCGAATGCCATTGCGTCGCCGTAACCATGTTCCGCAGCCTGCTTACTGCCGTACTCCATGGCCTTCTCGCGGACATATTCGGAAGGCTCCGTCTTTATGTCCTCACAGGTATAGCAGTAATACCCCTTCTCTATCGTGTAATATTTCTCCAGTTCCTTATAGTTCAGGCAGAACACATAGTCGACAACATCTTTTATCGATTCCGAATCGATTAACCAGTAGGCCTCGAGCTTCCGTGCGGTAGGTGAGATCAGTTTCTTCTCTGCATCCGTAAATGCGCTCTCATAAAACTCATTATTCATCCATGCGTGCAGACTGCAGTTGCCCCAATACACACTGTCCTGCACAGTGTTGAAAGGCATAAATTCGAGCGCGTATCTGCTCACCAGAAGGACCTTGCCACCATCCTCCGTGATCACCTCCCACTCAATGGGTTCTGCGCCGTTAGATGTGTCGTTATCCTGCTCGTATCTTCCGAAGGTGATATACTGCCCCTCTCTCTCCTTCTTGTCTCCGGTCAGAAGGTAGTCGATATCATCAAGAAGGCGCTGCTCATCCATGGCATGCTCTTTGGTCTCCTTATTCTTCTTGCCTTCCTTCTGATCGTCACCGGCGTCATCACCATCCTCATCGGATTCATCGCCGAACAGATCTGCTGATTTCTTTGTCTCATCATCGTTGTCCTTATCAGATGATGTCTTTTTCTTGCTGCTCTTGTCGTTATCCACGTTTACATATATCTCGTCGTCAGAAGAGCAGCCTGCGCATGAGACTGCCATAAGTCCCGACATCAGTAATAGAAATGTTTTTTTCATACCCTTAATCCTCATTTTTTTGTTGTCACCAACCCCATGCTTCGTAATACTTGGCATTACCGTATGGATCCCCTCTATCCATCTCATAATAATACAGATGTTGATATGTCTTTATTGTTTCCTCCTCCATTGCACGCCTTTCTTCTTCCTGCTTCGCCTGCTCTGCCGCCCGGGCCAAATACTCATCCTGACTGCGCCTACTCTCCTCGGCATGCTTTGCGATCCAGTCGTCGACATCCATCCCATTTATGGTAGTTGGAATACTGAGTCCTATATAAACAGCCATTCCCGCCAAGGCTACGCCCCCGACTACAGCCAGCATCTCCTGCCTCTGCTTTTCTGTCCATTCCCTTCGGCTCGTAAAATTATTCGGTATGAGCGAACCGTATCCGTCCCATCCGACATCTCCACCCCAGATGGCAGTTCCGGCCGCAAACAGGCCCTCATCATCGTATTCACAAACATCCACGGTTCCGACGAGCTTGCCCTCCTCATAGTAGCCCTCACCGAAGTACGAGATTTTGGTTCCGGTCGATCTGGAGTCTCCATCGAAAAGGC
>DGVE01000148.1 GCA_002395865.1 Lachnospiraceae bacterium UBA4292
AGAAGCTGTGCAACAAGGTGGCCATCATAAAGGAGGGCCGCATAATAGCGGACGGCCTTATGAGTTCTGTGGTCTCTGATAAAGCCTCTCTCGAATCCGTGTTTATGGAGACGGTTCAGGGGGTGATGTAATGCGCAGCTTTATTATACTTGTCCGTGCAGAGCTTCTGAACATATTCGGGATAAATGTATTCAGGCACACGAAGGATCCGGCCGATAAGAAGCGGAGGATGATGCTTCTTATCGCCTACATATTCGTGGCGGCGGTGCTTGGAGCGTACCTGGCCCTCAGCGCGTACGGAATTATCAGGTTCGGCGCGGCGCGGTTTATTCCGGCGCTCTTCCCTCTGCTTAGTGTAGTGTTTTGCACTTTTTTTGGGGCGTTTCGCGCGAGGGGCAGTCTCTACCGCACGAGTGATCTGGAACTTCTGTCAGCGCTTCCGCTAAAGGGCGGTCCGATAGCGGCTGCGAGGATGGTGAGGATGTACGCGGAGAATCTGATGCTTACGTGTATCATAGTTCTTCCCGCCATGGTGATGTACGGCATATCACAGGGAGAGGGAATGGTGTTTTGCGTGTTGATCCCTGCGCTGCTGTTTCTTGCCATGCTGCCTACTTTATTGTCCGCCTGGGTCGGGATGGCATTTGCGGCGGTGATAGCGCGCGCAAGACACAAGGTCCTCGCAGAGGTGCTGATGGCAGTGGCTGTCGTCGCGGCGGGAGTGCTCGCCATGCCTCTCTTATCCACAGGCAGCGCAGAAGGCATCTTCGGCATGGGCGATATGACCGCCCTGTCCTCCGAGGAGATGAACGAGAGGATTGGTGAGATGATCGCGAAGGCAGCCGAAGGGCTGGAGGAGAACTCACCCGCGCTTTTAGCTTTCGGAGAGATATTTAACGGCAGGAGACCTCTGGGGATACTTATATTCGCAGCGGTCGTTACCGCTCTCACGGTGATCACAGCACTGGCCATAGGCGGGGGCTTCTTCAGAATCTGCGCGGGGCTTCGTCCCGTGTCGCGTCATGAGGACTACAGACCGGGCCGGCTTAGGGAGGAGACATCATTCAGGGCGCTTGTTCGAAAGGAGGCCGGAAGATACTTTTCCAGCGGGATCTACGTTTCAAACACCATAATAGGACCCGTGATCTTGGTCGCGATGTCGATAGCACTCTGCTTTATCAGCCCCGGAGAGCTCCTCAAAAAGGTGGGAGATATCATATATGTGCTCATGCCGTTTCTGCTTAGCCTGCCGGTCTGCCTGATGAGCATCACAGCCTCATCAGTGTCACTGGAGGGGAGGAACTGGTGGATAGTGAAGAGCCTGCCCATATCTGCCCGAGAGATACTGAATGCGAAGCTTGCTTTTGCGCTTCTGGTCTTTCTGCCCTTCTATGTGCTGTCGGAGCTTATATTGCTTTTTTCAACGTATATAAGCCCTGCCATCAGGATGTGGATAATTATCCTGCCTTTCATTTACATAGTTTTCGGTGCGGTGTGGGGACTGTTTATCAATCTTAAGCTCCCGAAGCTGCACTGGGAGAACGACACAGAGGTGGTGAAGCAGAGCGCCGCGGTCGGTGTGAGCATGCTTGTGATATTTGCAGTGATAATACCGGCAGCCGTGCTGTGCATCATACCTGTGGGGTACCGGACGGCGGGATTTGCGGCCGTGACAGCGATACTGGGTTGCGCGTCAATTCTCCTCTACAGGAGGATAATGGCCGCCGATCTTAAACTTCTGAACTGATTCATATTGAAAAAAGTGCCCAAAAAGGCACTTTTTTTGATGATTTTTTGTGCAATCCGTTCAAAAAGAGTTGGCTTATGGACTTTTTTGTGCTATAGTGTAAAAAGGGATGGATTCTGCGCTTTTTTTGCGCAGTACACAAAAGCTGTGGCATATGCTGCAGCGGAGGATTGCTTATGAATAAATATCAGTTTACGCAGGAGGAGCTGGCTCATATAGAGGAGTCAGAGCTCACATTTGCGATATATCAGTTTCTGGACAAGCGGGTGGTGACACTTGCCCTGACGGAGGGCTTCCTGAAGCTGTTCGGATATGATAACAGGGAGCAGGCGTACTATGATATGGACAATGATATGTACAAGAACACCCATGTCGATGACAAGGCGCGCGTGGCGGATGCCGCGTACCGCTTCGCCACTGAGGGTGGACAGTACGATGTCATCTACCGCACAAAGGCGGCGGTCGGTCCGGATGAATATTATATCATTCATGCGCATGGTGAGCATGTGATCACTGAGACGGGGGAGCGCATAGCACAGGTCATATACATGAACGAGGGACCTGCGGGGGGAGGCACAGACGGACCCGAGGGGAAGTGGAACGAGACTCTTCGCAGGGCGCTGCACGAGGAGGAGTTCGTGCGCTCGAGCAGCTATGACCATCTTACGGGTCTTCCCGGCATGACATACTTCTTTGAACTGGCTTCTTCCAGACTGAGTTCGCTTAAGGAGGGCGACGGGAAGCTGTCACTCATGTTCATGGACTTCGCCGGCATGAAGTATTACAACCACAAGTACGGTTTCGCGCAGGGTGATGTGCTTCTGCGCGGATTTTCGAGCCTTCTGGCGCATATATACGGCAATGAGAACTGCTGCAGGATAGGACAGGATCACTTCGCGGCTGTCTGCGAGACCCAGGAACTGGAGGCCTCGCTCGAGAAGCTCTTTAAGGAAACCGGGGAAATAAATGACGGTCGATCCCTGCCTGTGCACGTGGGTATCTATCAGGACTGGCAGGACACGGTGGCGGCCAGTGTCGCGTGCGATATGGCCAAGTCCGCGTGCGCTCTGGTGAAGAACAAAAATTCCAGTGAGTACGCATACTACAGCTCGAAGATGAAGATCGACGAGGAGAACAGGCAGTATATCATAGCCAATATCGACAGAGCCATCCGTGAGAACTGGGTCGTGGCTTACTACCAGCCGATCATCCGCTCGGTCAACGGCAGAGTCTGCAACGAGGAGGCTCTGGCGCGCTGGATCGATCCCGAGAAGGGCTTCATGTCGCCGGCGGATTTCATTCCGGTCCTGGAGGAGACCGGTCTCATCTATAAGCTGGATCTTCATATCGTGGACTGTGTTCTGGAGAAGCTGAGGATACAGAAGGAGGCGAATCTCCATCTGGTTCCCCAGTCCGTGAACCTGTC
>DGVE01000074.1:0-6960 GCA_002395865.1 Lachnospiraceae bacterium UBA4292
TCTCGTTTTGCGGCTCTATCAGATCCCTCGCAGTCTGGTGCCCTGTACTGCCATAGAAAGCGCACACCTCATCTTTGCCGGCCACATATACCTTTCCGATATCACCGCCCATTTCATACGAATGTACATACGCGGAGATATTACCCAGCATATGCGCGGTCAACGGCACGCCTCTGAACACTTTTCTGGTATTGAACCTGTAGTAGTATCTGTCCTCAGCGCGGACTACATCCACAGAAACTATCTCGTGTTCATCCGCATTGCAGGAGGTATAAAAGCTGTACACGATATCGGCGGCTTCACCTACTGTTATGACAGAGCCATCTATAAGTTCATACGACTCATTCTTCATATCACTCAGTCTGCCGCTTTTAACTATGGTATCGCAAAAGTCATAAGGGTCGAGGGTCCTGCTCAATGTTCTTCCCGTCTTTTCTCCCACATAGTCGGTTATAACGCCGTGACTCAGTATTCCTATCCCGCTTCCGACGATCTGTATATAGCAGTGCTGCGTATCAAGGATCATGAAGCCGTCTCCGGTCGTCTCAGACCACACATCCTTAGCAAGGGCAAAAGGAATTTCACCTTCACCCCTGTCTTTGCTTATTTTAGCGTCGAGAACTGCCGTATCCATGTCCACCGTATCCGAAAGCCCCCACTTATCCAGCCAGTACTCGATAATAGACCATGCATCCTCGCATGTAATACTGTTCGCCTCCAACACAACCGCACTGACCCGGGATATATCAGGGAAAGGCATGACCTCTGTGTTTTCAAACGTAAAACAGTTCTGTGGATCAGACATCATGCGCTCTATCAGTGACGTGTATTCTTCTTTTACTTCACTAACCGGCTTTCTTCCCTCTTTAAGGACATGCGCCTGATACTCCTCTGCAGAGTAATGGTCATACTTGCAGTTATCTATGAAATGATCGTAGCCTTCCGGTAAAGTTTCGGAGGAGATCGTCCGGGCGGATGCCGTCGTCTCCCCTCCGAGGTTGGCTATATCCGAATCATCTGCGCACGCACAGAGAAAGATCGTTCCGATAAGTATCCCGATAACATGGTACTTTCTTGATATGTTCATCTCTTTTACCCTGTTATACCCGGCTGTGAGTTATCCACAGCCGGGTAATAAAAATTATTCTTTACTGATTATAGACGTTGGGATCGTTTACACATATCCATCCGTTTGAAACACAGCTGGTCTGCCCGTGAGCATATACCTCGAAATCTGATACAGACTCGGGATTGCCATAAATAAAATTTGTGCGAAACACATTTGTCATTTCCTCTGTAGTCGTTATATCAATATAATGACAACTAAGCGAAGGGTCTATCACTGTCCCGTTGTATCCCTGTATGCTGATATATCTGTTATACGAACCGGTCAAAGATGTAGCTCTGGCTCGGTATCCCGCACCATAGAAAGTCACAGTCAGGTAATCGGTCTGTACACTCACGCCGGAGGGAGCATTTGAATAGTAATGTACATACCAAGTGTCCTGAAGCGCTGCCTCAGCCGGCATACAGAACAAGTTGGCAACAAGCACGAGTGACATAAAGATCTTAAGAATATTTGTTTTCATATTATTTTACCTCCATTTTAAGTTGCACCGATAATGATTAGTATGCTATCTGTTACCCTTATAATAGTCAAAAATCCCCATTGATCCCCATTGGTTTGCCCTCCTTTTCAACAGAAAAACACTTATTATTGTACAGCCATCTGCCTATAGACCCACTCCGAAAACTCACATGGCATAAAATAGGCTTTTCCGTTAATAAAGCCATATATTTTACCATTATCCGGATTAGTCAGTTTATCGTCGCTTACATCAAACACAGAAAGCAGTAAATCTTTTCCGACTACAACTTCGTATTCCGGCTCACCGTCAATGATTTGTTCGGCACTGACAATGCTCGCATCCATATCCCAGTTATCAAAGGAATGCATCATTTCTGCGATCAGATTTTTATCTTCAATAGTTTTCAAGATCGCCTTACCGACATTAGTATCAAAGCCTTTGATCGTAATACTGTCAGCAGTAAGTCCATCAAATAATTTGTTAAAGTGCTCTGAACCGCCTTGTGGCTCCATAGATTTAATTGTAACCGCAGTTTCATTTCGAGATGCTGAACAACCTATCAAAAGAATGCAAGCGAAAAGCAATGTAAGAAATATACCATTCCTGTTTAACACTTTAATCATAAAATTCATCTCCATTCGTTTTTGTTCTTCATATCAGTCAACACAACATTACTCTGGGGATAGAGTCAATAGATTCTTCCATCCTTCACCGTCACTATCCTGTCACACGCACCTGCTATCTCCTGATCATGAGTGACTATCACGACAATCTTTCCCTTTTTGTTCAGGTCGCGGAAGAGCTCCATGATCTGTTTTCCTGTCTCGGAATCGAGGGCTCCAGTGGGTTCGTCCGCAAAGATGTAATCGGGGTCATTTACTATGGCTCTTGCTATAGCCACGCGCTGTCTCTGGCCTCCACTATTCTTATGCAAGAATTAACCCGCGATCACTTCTCAACATACTCCAACATAACATCCCCGCTCTGCGCTTCAACGTATATATACATAAGTTCCCATGTCGCCACATCAGGATTTGAAATGGTAAAGCGCCATATAGGCTCAACGACAGCCAGAATCTTATCCGTTGTATCTGCACTGACCTTTGCATCGCTCTTTAAATATCCCGTTACCATACCATACTGCAGAAGCACCTCATCCACATCAAATACATAGTCTGGAGAGAGGAACTCAGATACGATCCTGCAAGCCTCATCATAAGTCACCAAACTGTTCTCCGAAATCTTGGTTACCTGCGCATCCGATGATACTATAGCGGAGCTCCACACATAATCCAGATCACCATCGGTAAAGACTCCCGCGTGGAAATGCGTCGGATTGATATGTTTCACGTACTTGTAATGGTCGCTCTCCTCCTGATGGTCTGTTAACATGTACCCACTTACATCATCATAGAGCGGAACTCCGTCATATTCGTGGCTGTACCTAAAGATATAACCGTATGCCGTATCGGAGTACTGTTTTATCTCCACCATATGATCGACAAGCCTGTAATCATGATTTTTAACATACGGAAGATCATTGTTTTCCAGATAATTCCGTATCTTTTCAGATGCCTCCCGTACGCTCAGTTCTCTTCCTCCCACTGGATATGCTTTATCGTAAACGCCCTGTGTTTTTCTAAGATCTGCTTCTGTTACAGAAGTGCCATAATAATACATATCGCATTCCTTGCCATTTTCATACGTTTTTTCGGCCAGGCTCAGTATTTCCTCGGGACTGATGATTTTCATTCTGCCACCGGGACTGTACTGAACATACAGCTTCTGCGTATCATATACAACGACCTCAGCTTTTTGCTTCAGTTCATCCGTCATATCACCGGCCTCTGCGAACGGAATACATAGTTTCTCGACGCCTACCACATCTGTATCTGAAGATTGGCCATTCGCCAGCTCGGGGTGATCCTTGGCATATAAGTTTCTGAACGTGATATAGTATGCCTCTTCCGGTAAAAAAGTTTCTCCAAGCGACTCAACTATCTGCGGAAAAGCATCCACCGTTCCCTCGATGATATCAAAGGGTTGATACCTGAGTTCCTTCCACTCACCGCTGTCGGGTGTATACTGCTTTATTACAGCATCCTTCAGGTTCAGATTTGAGTACCCTTCCGATAACGTCACGCTCTCATCTTCAGTTCCAGCCAAGCCGCATCCACTGATGAAAAACGCGCAAAAGGCCGCGCAACATAACAATGATCTTCGAAATATCATTCTACATAATTCTCCAACTTAATTCTCCCCTGATTCGAAGAGTAATACCCGCCGAGTTCATTATAAAGTATCTTTACTTTGAACGATACATAGTCGTCATAATAACTGATTCCTGTCGGATCCAGAAAAGCATCGACATTAGCCGTCGTAAGCAGTTTTGAATTCATATCATGACTCGGGCATGTTATTCTCACTCCGTTTGCAGGATCCGAACCTGCCACTCAGCGACTATCCAGTTTCTGTCAGACAGGCAGACCCACCCGGATATATTTGCATTTTTATCAGAGATACGGATCCATGCCAAACAATCCGAAGCAGTAATCATAAATGTGTCGTTTTCTTTCAAATATGCAATAGGTTTTGTATCGCCATTATCTGAGTAAACAGGCACATCACCAACAGCCTTTAATGAAACAGGATAATCCCCTATAAATATCCCCTCCGTCTCTATGCCGTTCTTCATAAACCACTCTATAATTGCAGGTGGTTCTGACAGTTCAACTGCACTAAAATCTACATCCAACATTACCGAAGTATCTGAATAAACGGTTGAATTGCTTATGGTTTCGGAAGAAACATAAACCGTTTCCCCGGCACTACCGGTCTCAACCAAATAATCACCATCTTCCATACCGGAATCCTTAAACCTCGTAAGTTTCAAGAGATCGTTGGAGAATATGATCACTAAGATAGCTGCGGCAGCCATTAAAGCCAAACGCCAGAACCGTCTCCGAGCAGATATAGAGGGTATTTCTGTGCTTTCAAGGTGATTTGCCAAAGGATCATAGCACAGGATATCATCGTCACTTATCCGGTTTATTGCATCAATAAGCCTGTATTTCATAAAAATCCATTCTCCATAAGTTTTTTCTTTAATTCCTTCTTGCATCGGTGCAGCATGACATAGACCTTGTTCCGGGAAATGTGCTGCCTCTGCGCGATACTGTCGATACTCTCGAAATACCAGTACCTCGCGACAAATATTGCCTTTTTCTCAGGACTGAGGGAGGCGATATAATCGCTCAGGATATCGTTGAGCAGTATCTGATCACAGGGATCATCGATCTTCTGATCGATCTCATCCATCTCATCGAGAGGCAGAGGCACATCGTGTCCGCCGCGTTTCTCTCTGTCGTAATACTTATATCTGTCGAGAGAAATATTCTTGATGGTCTTAAGAACATACGCCTTAAGACTTATATCCTGCTTGACAGACAAAGAATTCCAAAGAGAAAGACACGCGTCCGAGACGCACTCCTCGACATCTTCATTGTTGTTCAGAATGTTGTACGACACATGTCTCATAAGCGGACCGTACCTGGCCATGATCTCCTCTATGGCCCTCTCATCCCGCTCATAAAACAGCGTCAGTATTTCATTGTCTTCCAAAACGGTAAAACCTCCGGAGTAATTACCCTTCTATAAGTAAAGACGACATTTACATGCGAATCTTACAAAATACTTCTAACTTTATAAAAATTTTATATTTTTGTCAATGAAAGGATTCCGAAAACGCAAAAAACCCGCTGCCCACAGGGAGGAAAATTTCGCGGGCAGCGGGTAAAGTATTTCAGATTATTTTGCCTTCTTTTTCTTGGCTCTTCTGCTGAGGACTACGCTCTGTAAAAGGATGAAGAAGCAAAGCATTCCTCCTGTTGTGATGCTCTGCCACCAGGGATCGTTCAGACCGCTGGCCACGACGATCTTTTTGATCGTGGTGAGCGACAGGGTTCCGAAGAAGGTGCCGATGACATTGCCCACGCCTCCGGTCAGAAGCGTGCCGCCGATGATGGAGCTCGCAATGGCGTTCATCTCCATGCCTGACGCATTGGTCGCATTGCCCGCGCCCGTATGCATCATGAAGACGTAGCCGGATATACCGCTCAGGAGTCCGCAGATGAGATAGCTCATGAAGCGGGTACGCTTAACGTTGATTCCGAGCATCAACGCGCTCTGCTGGTTGCCGCCTATGGCGTAGAAGCTTCGGCCCAGACGGAAATACTTAAGAAGGATAAATATAGCAATAACACAAAGCAGAGCCACTATTACTCCCAGCTCTATACGCGCCGGAACGCGGTTGCCGTTGTTCGCCGTATAGCCCAGAAGATCGATCTCTATCTTGGTGCCGCGGAGCTTCTCGAAGCCCTCGTGTGCCACCTTCTGCGGATTGACCGAGAGAATGGTCGTGAAGCCTCTCGCGAAGAACATTCCTGCCAGAGTGACTATAAATGGCTGTATCTCGAGATAGCTGATCAAAAAGCCCTGTACTGCGCCGAACGCAAGTCCGATGCCGAGCGCGAGAAGGATCGATACGAAGATATTGCCGCCGTTGTTTAAGTAGAGCACGCAGCTCATGACAACGAGTGATGTAACGGCGCCGACACTGATATCGATCCCGCCGCCGATCATGACTATCGTCAGACCGCAGGAAACGATTATAAGGCTGACATTATCGTTGAGCATATCGATGACCTGCTGAGCGCGAAGGAAGCCTCCGCCGAGGAATATCATCGCCAGTATGTACATGCCGAAGAATATGCCTATGGTAATGATCATGAGAAGCGCAGCGTCGGTAAGCGGCTCTCTGCGTACAGTATTTGTCTTATTCATAACTGTCACGCTCCTTTCGCCGTAGCTGCGGCTTTACTTGCTCTTTCCGCCATAAACCTCTGAAACTTCTGCTTAACGACAGGTGAACCTATAACTACCAGAAGGATGATGACGATGGCCTTGTACGCCTTGACATCAGTAGATGACACCTTCATAGCATAGAGCGTGATGGTGAGCGTCTGGATGACGTAGGCGCCGATGATACTTCCGCTGAGCTTGAACTTGCCGCCTCCTAAGTTATTGCCGCCGATGGCTACCGCAAGGATGGCGTCCATCTCTATATCGAGAAGGATGGTCTCATGGTTTATAAGGCTTATTCGGCTGACACCGATGCTTCCCGCTACTGCCACGCACACACCGAGTATGATGAAGGACAGAAGCTTGATAAATGTAGAATTGATACCGTTGAGCCTTGCCGCGCTTCCGTTGATACCCACGGACTGGGTGAAGAGCTCAAGCGAGGTGAAATGGAACAGCAGCTTGAATATGACAGCCATCGCTATAACTATCAATACTGGGGTCGGTATCG
>DGVE01000074.1:7022-9468 GCA_002395865.1 Lachnospiraceae bacterium UBA4292
TGGGGTCGGTATCGGAATACCGGGGATAAAACCGCCGATGGCGTTTATTATCGGGCTGCTGATCGTGGGGGTGGCCCCGCCGTTTATCCAGTACGCGATCGAACGACCGCATGTGTAGAGAATAAGCGTCGCTATCATGGGCTGTATCTTGAATACAGCTACCAGAGTTCCGTTGAAGCAGCCGAAGATCATAGCCACGAGGCACGCGCACAGAAACGCAAGAAGCACTGTACCGCCCGTGATCTCACCGGCCTTAAGTACCTTGACAAAAACGCTTCCCGCGATGGCAGCGGCCGCGCCGACACTGATATCCTGTCCGCCGCAGGCAGCCGTGACCAAAGTCATGCCCATGGCCAGTATCGCGAGCTCGCTGGCGCCGTTGATGATACTGATAAGGTTTCCCGAGAGAACGATATTGCCGTCGTTGTTGTGCAGAAGCTCGATACCGAAGAAGCTCGGATCTCTGAACAGGTTGAATACCACCAGAATAGCTATCGCTATGAGCGGAATGGTCAGCTGACCGAGGCCTGCGGTAAAGCTTTTTTTCTTATCTTTTTTCATCAGCTCTCACCTCCCGCTATAGTCTTCATGACCTGTGCCTGATTCAGATCCTGTCCCTTTAGCTCGCCCACTATATGCCTGTCCCTCATGACGATGAGACGGCTGCAGGTACGCAGCATCTCCTCTATCTCGGAGGAAATGAATGTGACGCTCACGCCCTCATCGGCCAGTTTCAGAACCAGCTTCTGTATCTCGAGCTTGGTGCCGACATCGATACCTCTGGTCGGCTCGTCGAGTATCAGATAATCCGGATGTGTCAGCAGCCATCTGGCCAGTATGACCTTCTGCTGATTGCCTCCCGAGAGAGAGCCTACAGGCGTCTCACGGCTGGCAGTCTTGATATTGAGCGCCTTTATGTACTCGTCGGCAAATGCCTCCGATTCGCTTCTGCTGATCGGTTTAAAGATGCCGTTAAGTACCTGAAGCGCAAGGATGATATTCTCACGCACCGACAGTTCAGCTATGATACCGTCACGCTTTCTGTCCTCTGCGAGATAGCCTATACCGTGCTTCATGGCCTCAATCGGCTTCGTGATCTTCACGGGCTCGCCCTTTATCTTCACGCTGCCACCGCCGACCTTATCCGCTCCGAATATAGCCCTCACGCTCTCGCTTCGGCCGGAACCGAGCAGTCCCGTAAATCCGTTTACTTCGCCCTTTCTGATGGAAAAATCAAAAGGCAGTGCATCCGAGCTGAAAAGCCCGGAGGCCTCGTAGAACACCTCTTTCTTGGCTTCCTCCTTGCCCTCCGTATCTCCCATGGAGCTCAGCTCATCAAGCTCCTTACCGATCATCTTAGCCACGAGCTCCACCTGAGGCAGATCCTGTGTCAGATATTCACCGACGAGCTCGCCGTTTCTAAGGACAGTTATCCGGTCGCAGACCTCATATACCTGCTCAAGGAAATGAGTTACGAATATGATGCCTACGCCCTTCTTCCGAAGATCTCTCATGAGACCGAAGAGCATGTTTACTTCATTGTCATCGAGTGAAGATGTGGGCTCATCGAGTATCAGGACCTTGCACTGCATATCCACGGCACGGGCTATGGCCACCATCTGCTGAACGGCCAGCGAGCAGCTTCCGAGCTGCTGTTTCGCTCTCGCGGGGATACCGAGACTCGTCAATATCTCGTCCGAGCGCTTTATACGCTCCTTCTGTCTGACGATCATACCCTCATCTCTTCCGATGAACATATTTTCAGCCACTGTGAGATTCGGGCACAGTGTGATCTCCTGATAAACGGTACTTATACCGCCCTTCTGCGCATCCTGCGGAGACCTGATGATGACCGGCTGGCCCTCTACGGTGACTTCGCCCTCATCCATCTGGTACACACCTGTCAGTATCTTTATAAGGGTGGATTTACCCGCTCCGTTCTCACCCATCAGGGCGTGGATCTCGCCCTTTCTCAGAGTGAAATCTACATTGTTAAGAGCAAGGACACCCGGAAATTTCTTGGTTATATGGCGCATCTGCAGTAAAACTTCGTTCTGCATATCTGTACCTTCCTCTCCTGCATTTAAAAACGCGGCGGGCTGCTTTTAGCACACAGCCCAGCCGCGCAGTCTGGTTCAATTGGTTATTGATCGCTTATCAGCAATTACTCGCCTAATCCGTAGGTGTCGATATCAGCCTGAGTAATGGTATTAGCGTCGAAGAACTTCTCCTCGTTGTAGATGACCTTCGAAGTAACCTTTCTTGTACCCTTGATGATATCAGATATAACCTGAGCCTGGAACGGGCTGCACTGTCCGTCGTAGTTCCAGTTCTTTGCAAGAAGCTCGCGAAGTGCCCACTTGTTGCAATCGAAGCCCATAACGATAACGTCCTTGCCAACGCCGTGAGAGATACCAGCTGCGTCGAGAGCTGCAACAGCACCCTT
>DGVE01000009.1 GCA_002395865.1 Lachnospiraceae bacterium UBA4292
ATGGGCGGGTGCTGAATAGTTACTTACAAAATAAAGGCGGGTTACAGCAACTGACCCGCCTTTTTAAACCTCAGGACGGAGGCGCAATTTGGATAAGAAGGCTGCGATAGAGCTCAGAGGAATAACCAAGACCTTCGGAAGTGTCATTGCAAATGACAATGTTGACCTTGACGTCAATCACGGCGAGATACTTGCGATCCTCGGCGAGAACGGAAGTGGCAAGACCACTCTCATGAATATGATAGCGGGCATCTATTTCCCGGACAGCGGTACGATACGCGTGGATGGTGAGGAGGCTGTGATAGCCTCACCAAAGGATGCTTTTTCATACCGGATAGGTATGATCCACCAGCATTTCAAGCTCGTGGATGTTTTTTCGGCGACTGAAAATATCATCCTCGGTCTTAAGGAGAAGGAGCGCTACAGCATAAAAAGATCCCGCTCTAAGATAATGGAGATATGCGATACCTTCGGCTTTGAACTGGACCCGGACAAGAAGATCTACGACATGAGCGTATCAGAGAAGCAGACTGTGGAGATCGTCAAAGTCCTCTACAGGGGCGCCGAGATACTCATTCTCGATGAGCCCACCGCGGTCCTCACTCCCCAGGAGATAGAGAAGCTTTTTGATGTGCTTCGCAAAATGAGGGAGAGCGGCAAAGCCATTATCATCATAACCCATAAACTGAACGAGGTCATGGCTATATCGGACCGCGTATCGGTGCTTTGCAAGGGCAAATATGTCGGCACGGTCAATACGAGCGATACCAATGAAAAACAGCTCACAGAGATGATGGTGGGCAGGAAGATAGAGCTTGGCATCAACAGGAGCGAGCCGAAGAACTGCACCGACAGACTGGTAGTAAAGAACGTCAGCTGCACCGATTCGCAGTCGATAAAGGTTTTAAAGGATGTATCATTTACCGTAAGAAGCGGTGAGATCCTCGGTATAGCAGGCATCGCCGGAAGCGGCCAGAGAGAGCTTCTCGAGGCCATCGCGGGCCTTCAGAAGTATGATGGTGAGATCAATTATATCGTTCCCGAGACCGGTAAGATCGAAGCTCTTAAGAACAAGTCTCCCAAGCAGATCACGGATCTCGGTGTAAGACTTTCATTCGTTCCCGAGGACAGACTGGGAATGGGTCTGGTCGGGAACATGAACATCACCGACAACATGATGCTCAGGAGCTATGGTAAGGGATGGTCGCCCTATGTCAGCAGAAAGGCTCCCCATGAGCTCGCCCAGGAGATCGTCAACAAACTCGAGGTCGTAACGCCTTCCGTGGATGCACCCGTAAGAACTCTCTCCGGCGGTAATGTTCAGAAGGTGCTCGTAGGACGAGAGATCGCATCAAGCCCTTCCGTATTTATGGCCGCGTATCCTGTGAGAGGTCTCGATATAAATTCATCGTACACCATCTACAACCTCCTCAATGAACAGAAGGAGAATGGTGTGGCAGTCATCTTTGTCGGAGAGGATCTGGACGTACTGCTTGCTCTTTCGGACAGGATACTCGTTATGTGTTCGGGTGCCGTGGCCGGTATAGTGGATGCAAGAACGGCCACCAAGGAACAGCTGGGTACACTTATGACCGGAGGCTCACATGGAGAATAAAAAGCATACAAAACACGAGCCTCTGTTCCATATCGTTAAAAGAGGCCAGAAAAAGCTTGTAAGGTCATGGGTTGTCAGGTTCACTGCGATACTGCTTGCGGTCGTTCTGTCGGGACTCATCGCCTTCATGGTTGCCCGTATCTCACCCGTTAAGTTCTTCTTGACACTGGTAACGGGATCGTTCGGTTCTTCCAGAAAGATCTGGAAATTCTTACAGAGCGCGGCGATACTTCTCGGTATTTCCGTAGCCATTACGCCTGCATTTCGCATGCGTTTCTGGAATACCGGTGCCGAGGGACAGGCGCTTGTTGGAGGACTTGCTGCGGCAGCAGTCATGCAGTTTTGCACCAATGTACCGACCGTGCCCCTCATTTTACTCATCGTAATATCAGGTATAGCAGCCGGTGCGCTGTGGGGTCTTCTGCCGGCGGTATGCAAGGCAAAATGGAACACGAACGAGACTCTGTTCACGCTGATGATGAACTACATTGCCATACAGATCACATCGTTCTTCGTCTACACATGGGATAAATCCGGACACGGCAATCTGGGTATCATCAACAGAAAGACTAAGATAGGCTGGCTTCCCTCATTCTTCGGAAATGAGTACGCCATTCCGATCATCTTCGTTCTGATCATCACTTACGGTATATTTATATATCTCTCTTTCAGAAAACACGGATATGAGATATCGGTAGTCGGAGAGAGCGTGAATACGGCAAGATACGTTGGTATCAATGTAACAAAGGTCATCATCCGTACGATGGTGCTCTCGGGCGCGCTCTGCGGCCTGATGGGAGCTTTGGTCGTATCCGGTGTGGATCATACCATATCGAGAGATACGATAGGAGGTCAGGGCTTTACGGCGATCATGGTCAGCTGGATGTCCGGCTTCAATCCGTTCTACATGATCTTCTCGTCGCTTCTGATCATCTTCCTTGAGAGAGGAGGCGCGGAGGTCTCGACTGTACTGGGACTAAACGCGTCCTTCTCGCAGATCATCTCGGGACTGATCATATTCTTTATAATAGGCAGTGAATTCTTCGTAAACTATAAGGTCGTTTTCAACCACAGAAAACGCCACGCGAAAGTCTTAAAAGATGCCGGAAAGGAGGAGAGCTGATGCCGTCAATAGTAATATCATTTCTGCAGAGAGCGTTCGTTCAGGGCGTTCCCCTTCTGTACGGTTCAACAGGTGAGATCATCACCGAAAAGTCCGGCCATCTGAACCTCGGTATACCGGGCATCATGTATGTCGGCGCCATTTCCAGCGTCATCGGCTCCTTCATCTACGAGAGCTCGGTGCCCGCAGGAGCCGATCTGAATCCCATTCTGGCCATTTTCATACCGGTCCTGTGTTCCCTGCTGGGCTCACTCATAATGGGGCTCATATACAGCTTTCTTACGGTCACACTGCGCGCGAATCAGAACGTGACAGGTCTTGCGCTTACCACCTTCGGTATAGGAGTGGGCAACTTCTTCGGCGGATCTCTGATAAAGATCACAGGCAGCGACGTGCCCTCGATCGCGCTGTCCAAGACCAGCACGATATTCCGTACCTCGCTTCCGTTTGCGGACAAGCTCGGATGGTTCGGAGAGCTGTTTCTTTCCTTCGGTTTTCTTGCATACATGTCGATAATCGTAGCGCTTCTCGCCGCTCATATACTTAAGAGCACGAGGGTGGGTCTTCATCTGAGAGCGGTGGGAGAGAACCCCGCCACAGCCGATGCGGCAGGTATCAATGTATTCAAGTACAAGTATTTCGCCACCTGCATAGGAAGCATGATCGCGGGTCTCGGAGGACTCTACTACATCATGGATTACGCAAACGGTGTGTGGTCGAACGATGGCTTCGGTGACAGAGGCTGGCTCGCCATCGCACTCGTTATATTCTCCCTGTGGAGACCGAACTGGAGCATACTGGGATCTTTCATATTCGGTGGTCTCTATGTAGTCTACCTCTTCATCAAGAACACCACGCTTCCACAGCAGGAGCTCTTCAAGATGGCTCCCTATGTGGTGACCATCGTCATACTGGTGCTCGTCAGCATGAAGAACAAGAGGGAGAATCAACCGCCTGCCCATCTGGGTATCCCGTACTTCAGAGAGGAACGTTAGAACTGATTGAAGATAAGTCTTCCTTCGGAATACATGCAGGTATACGAATCACTTACCACAACAGCGGCAATGATATTTTCCGTAAATATCATGCCGTTGTTTTTTATTACCGTGACGGGAGCTCCCGACTCGTATAATTCAATGATCTGTTCACCGGTAAATATCCTGCCTGAATATACAGAGTAGTCAGGCGGCGGGGGAAAAGAAGCAGCGGCCTGCGCGCTATCTTCCTCTGTGGTCGTTTCTGCCGTGACCGTCGTTTCTTCTGTGGTGGTCGTCTCTGCTGTGGTGGTCGTTTCTGCTATGATGGATGTTTCTTCTATGGTGGTCGTCTCTGCTATGATGGACGTTTCTACTATGGTGGTCGTCTCTGCTTCTGCAGCTGACTCCTGCGTAGTCGTTTCATGCGGCAGAATGATCGTTTCCTGAGGAAGAGTCTGCGAAGGGGGAGTCTCGGGAGGAAGAGTCTGTGGTGGAACAGTTTCCGGGGGCATGGTCTTTAGCGGTGCGGTCTCGAAAGCTGTGGTCTCGACCGGCGCGGTAACATAAGCCGCTGAAGTATCTTCGACAGTTGTCTCAGGCGATGAAGATACATAGGCAGCAGTTGCGGGAGGTTCAGTTTCTTCGAAAAATGCCCCGGACATTGTGTTGTCCGGCCGCGTGGTCGTCTTATTCTGACGCATGGGAAGTGGCTTTATAGACATATGCACGACAAGTAAGCCTGCGGCAGAAAGCGCAAGCGCAAGAAGAATATACGCGGTTAGTTTTGTGGGGTAATTTTTTCCGCATCTTCTGCAGCGTCTGAACAGAAGACCTCTGTCAAAGCGGTGTGAAAGGGGAGGGAGATGCCGGGTAAATGTTCTCCCGCAGCAGGTGCAGGTCAGGAGCATGGAACCGGGCCGGGTGCAGTCCGGTGTCTTAATGAGCTTCTCATCCGAGAAACGATGTCTGCCGGTGTTTGCATAATATATGCACTCACCGCAGTCCTCTTTGCGATATGTATCCTTCATTATCCTCCTTCGGACTGTACGGATATATTATCATCAGTTTTGGCCACTTGCAACGATTTTTTCTTGCTTTTTTTATCTGCATGGTTTACATTAGAAATCAAATATAATAAAGGTCATAAGGAGGCATTATGTCAAATCCATATCTTCCCCGCTGGGAATACATACCGGACGGAGAGCCGAGAGTGTTCGGTGACAGAGTATATATCTATGGTTCACACGACAGACCCGACAGCGAGGAGTTCTGCGACTACCGTTTAAAGGTCTGGTCGGCTTCAGTGGACGATCCTGATCACTGGATTTGTCACGGAGACATATTCAGAACACGTGATACCGAGGGACATCCTGCAGACACCGACTGGACGAACAATCTGCTGTTTGCTCCTGATGTCGTGTACAACAGAGGCAAATACTATCTCTTCGCCTACATAGTCGGCGCGAAGGGCTGCGTGGCTGTAAGCGACACTCCCGAGGGGCCGTTTAAGCTCATAGGGCAGTACAATTATCATCTCGAGAAGCACTACGATGACGGTACATTCATCGATCCGGGCGTGCTGGTCGATGACGACGGAAAGGTGTACATATACTGCGGTTATCAAGGCTCGTACCTGTGCAGGCTCGACGGTGAAACGATGACGGACGTGGTCGACGGGACATATATGGAGAACTTCCTTCCGAAGGAGGGCGAGAACGGCTTTTTCGAGGCGGCAAGCCCCAGAAAGGTCGGCGATACATATTACATGATATATTCGCCGAACCGCGGAAGCCGTCTGGCCTACGCCACCGCGAAGACACCTGTAGGTCCGTTTACATACAGGGGCTACATAGTGGATAACGGCGCGGACTATCCCGGCGGCAACGACCACGGAAGCATCTGCAGGATAAAGGATCAGTGGTATATATTCTATCACCGCATGACGAACGGAAGCATAATGAGCCGCAGAGGTTGCGTGGAGAGGATAAGCTTTAATGAAGACGGCAGCATCACCCCCGTGGAGATGACTTCACTGGGATTTGAGGAGGCGCTGAATCCTTATGACTATACGCCTGCCGATACTGTCTGCGTGATAAGGGGAAGCGGAAGAGTGACAGAGCTCGATCCCTTCACTCTGGTCGTTACCGATATCAAAAAAGATACCGTACTCGGTTGGAAACACTATGATTTCGGCATCGACAATAACCCCAACACTCTCATGAGACTCTACATAAAGGTGCGCCCCATGGGATGCTCGGGAACCATTAGAGTCTACGCGGATTCGACCGATGATGAGAACGAGATAGGCTCGGTAAGCTTTAACAGAAGCGACTCTATACTCACGACAAAATGCAAGCTTCTCACCGGAAGGCACAGCATCTATTTCAAGATCGATGACAGCTATGTCAGCTGGGCAAAGGACTATTTCAAGGACAGGACACTTTTCGAGCTTGAAAGCTTTGTATTCATGAAATAATAATTTTAGGAGCACAGGATGAGACCGGTCAGTTATTTCTGGCAAAAGTTAATACTTTCTTTTCTGGTGCTCCTTTTTGTGAGCTTTCTTCAGCATATGGATCTTTACACCGGGCTGGGGAAGGTCGGCTCATCCGTAAGGGATATATGCGTATTCTACATATATCTGATACTCCTCATAGGCTGGGGGATATCCTTCAATAAGCGAATAAGATCGCCGCAGATACTGGCCTTTCTGAACCTGATACTGATTCTGATGGTGTTCTGGCTTATCGTCAGAACCCTCAAGTGGCATTTCACAGACAATTTCCTGCTCGAGACCTACCTGTGGTATTCGTATTATGTTCCTATGATACTGATACCCATGCTGCATCTTTTCGCAGTAAGCTTTGCGCACCAGCCGGAGGATTATACACTTAACAAAAAACTTTTTGTTCTGCCAGGAATCGCGTTCATTCTGATTCTTCTGGTATATACCAATAATCTTCACAGTCAGCTGTTTCGCTTCACGGACAATGACATAGACCACTATACATACGGTGCTCTGTATGTCGTGATACTGATATGGTCATCGTCCATCTATATGTTTTCGCTCCTTTTTCTGTCTAAAAAGTGCGAAAAGGTACTCTCCGGAAGCAAAAGATACTTTATGTACAGCTTTCTGGCGCTGGTGCTTATATACTTTGTGTCGTATTTTTATCATGTCTTTCCGGGAAGCTTTCTTGAACTTCTCGCCGCATACAACTGGCTGATCATCATCTCCTGGGAGAGCTGTGTACATCTGGAAATGATACCCATCAACAAGTATCACCGCCAGTTTTTCGAAAGCTCCAATCTTCGTTTTGTGATCATTGACAGTGATGGCAGGATCTGCGACAGGTCTAAAGACGTCATGCTTCCCGAGAAGGAAGACATGAAGAAGCTCATGGATGACCACGTTCTCCAAAAGGGCGAGAGCCGCTACCATCTGTACCCGATAAGCTGCGGTTATATAATATGGCAGGAGGATATCTCCGAGATAAGCGAGCTGATGGAGCAGCTGAAGGCCGATGAGAAGGATCTTAAGGCGCGCAATACACTTATAACAGAGGAGATAAAGGCGAGGAACAAGCACGAGAAGATACTCGAGACGAACAGACTCTACAGCATGCTCATGACCGAGATGGAGGGAGCGCTTCAGACGATAGGAAGACTGACCGACGGGCTGGGCGATGACCTCGAAAAGAACCGAATGACTCTGGCGCATATCAATCTCATAGGTGTATATCTGAAGCGCCGCAGCAATCTGATAATGATCGCGGAGGCCGGTCAGGACATAGAGCCGGAGGAGATAAGCGGAGCACTTCGCGAGACCTTCAACAACCTTCGCTTCTTCGGCATCGACTGCGACTACGAGGTCTCCATAACCAGACCGCTTTCAAAGGATTGCGCGCTCGAGACATACGATTATCTGCAGAGGATACTGGAGATTTACTATCTGAGCGCAAAGAAGCTGCGGCTATCCATATTTGAAAACGCGGGATCTCCCGTGATGTCCATAAAGATAGACGATCAGACCGGCTATGAGTTTGATATGTCAGAGGGAGGTGTGACATGATCGCATCCGCAGTTCTGACATTCGATCAGCTTCCCGGCGTGATGCAGACACTTCTGCACATTATGCTTATGGTGATGGCCATAGCCTCCACACTTCTCATCATACTGAGGAACTATTACGACCCCAAGAAAATTTTTATCATCACTGATCTCGTGATCCTGATCTTTATCGCCGCGCAGCTCGTCGGGGCAGAGACCGCCACGATGAGGGACGAGGGCCAGCTCATAGTCACCTTCATGAGAAGCTGTTTCTTACTCCTTCTTCTGGTGAATTCTTTAATCTGCGTATACATGGTGGTGAGCTACAAAAGGATCCGCTACAAGCGCAGGACCACCTACTCGTCACGCTCCGTCAAGGAGGCTCTTACAGCGCTTCCCACAGGCATATGCTATTCGGGCAAGGAGGGCAATGTGCTTCTCGCGAACAGAGCCATCAACCGCTTTATATGGGAGATGCTCGGCAGCGAGCTCATGAACATCGATGACGCGTGGGACAGGCTCAGGGAGATAGAAGATGAGCAGAAGAGCGATTATCTCAGGGCAAATCCCGACAGTATCGTGCTCACGATGAGTGACGAATCCATAAAATACCTCGTTCGCTCACCGATCGAGGTGGACGGTATGATGTTTACTGAGACAGTGGTGACGGATATAACACTGCTCCACAAGCTTACGGAAGAGGCCAGGCAGAACACTATAAGACTTAAGAGCCTCTACAAGGAGTTAAAGGAACTCTCCGATAATCTGGTGATGATCAATCACGAGGAGGAGGTCATGAGACATAAGATCATGATCCACAACAATGTGGGCAACATGATCCTGTTCACCAGAAAGCTCTTAAGCGATCCGGATGCCGGCAATGACGCTCTGAAGGACGCCGCAAGGCAGTGGAAAGTCTTATGCGACAATGTGATAGGCATTAAGACTGATTCCGAGAAGGGCGAGGCGATAGCTCTTAAGGAGCTTCTCGATACCGCGAAAGAGATTGGTTTCAATGTGGGCATCCACGGCTCTCTGTCCGAGTTTTCGAAGCAGGGCTTCCTTGTCCGCCAGATACTTCGCGAGGCCATGATGAACTCGATAAGGCACGGCGGGGCAGATACCATGGATGTTTACCCCTCAGAGGCCGAACAGAGCCTTATATTGACCATCACCAATAACGGATCGGTACCGGAGCATATAACGCCCTCAGGGGGCTTAAAATCGCTTACAGAGGCTGTTGCGCGCAGCGGAGGCAGTATAGAGATAAAAACAGACGATATTTTCACTCTGATCGTAATGATACCGAAGGATAAGGAAGGGAATATGGCATGAGAATACTTATAGTTGACGACAGCAGGCAGTCTAAGTTTTATCTGGAGAACAGAATAAAGGAGCGCGAGGAGTACAAGATCATCGCGATGATCGAGGACGCAGCAAATGCAGAGCTTTACTGCATAAAGCACTCCGTGGACATGATACTGATGGACGTTTGCACAGCTAACAACTCGAGCGGTATCGAGGCTGCTGGAAGGATAAGAAAGAATTATCCGAATGTGAAGGTCATAATCATCACCTCCATGCCGGAGCACTCCTTTATAAAGAAGGCCAGAGCATACGACTGCAACGGCTTCTGGTACAAGGAATACGATGAGATCGACATATTAGAGGTCATGGACAAGGTGGCGGAAGGCAATTATGTATACCCGAAGAGCGCACCAGAGGTGGAGATAGGGTGCACGAAGAGCTCCGAATTCTCACCCAGAGAGTTTCAGATCGTAAGGCTTTTGGCTGGCGGAATGAGCCGGCAGGAGATAGCCGATGAGCTCGGAATCTCCTCAAGGACCGTGCGTTTTTATATCGATGAGCTGAAGGCCAAGACCGGCCACGACGATACCATGAAGATGGTGGCGGACTTCGTCGAGAAGAAGCTCATAATCAACGGTCTCAAGTAATGATTGCCTAAAATGGCATTTCGGGGTGAGCCTTTCGGGTCTACAATGTAGCTACACTAAAAAACGGAGGTGTATTATCATGGGACTTTTTGATAAAAAATACTGTGATATCTGCGGCGCAAAGATAGGACTTCTCGGCAACAGAAAGCTTGCAGACGGCAATATGTGCAAGAACTGCGCATCACTCATTTCCCCCTGGATGACGGACAGGAAAGAGCAGACCGTGGCAGAGATGGCTGATCATCTCGCATACAGATCAGTAAACAAGGACGCTTTGAGAAATTTTCAGGTATCGGATGTCCTCGGCTACAATTATTACAAGCTCTACATCAACAGGGCTGAGGGCACATGGTTCATCACCAGCCATCAGAATTATGTGGACGCGAATCCCGACATCCTGTCATTCAATCAGGTGACCGGCTGCGAGATCGATATCCATGAGTCTAAGAGAGAGCTCTACGCTAAGACGAGTGATAACAGGATGGTATCCTATAATCCGCCCGAGTACGATTACGACTATGATTTCTATGTAACTGTGTATGTTACAGGCTTCTTCAACAATGTGATGAAGTTCAAGCTGAATACCGGTACGATCGAGGATATGTATTCTCCTCAGTACAAGGAGCTTGAGAGCCTTGTATACAACATCAAGAACGTATTCGACCAGATGGCACAGGGTGCCGACGGTTCTAATCTTGTGGTTCCAGAGCAGCTCGTCATCGACAGCTTCACACGCCAGCAGATGCAGCGTGAGTCGAATATGTACAAGGATATGCGCAGGAGAAGGATGGAGGCGTTTGAGTACGCTTTAAGGACTCCCGGAGCACCTGCACCCGGTCCCGGCTATAACAGGCCCACCCCCGGTCCCGCTGTATCAGGTCCCGCAAACAGACCACCTCAGCCAACTCCGGCAGGAAGACCTGCACAGCCCGGACCTCATCCGGGCCCCAGACCTCACGGAAACGGCTTTAGACCGGATAACAGATAACAGGAGGTGGCTTTATGGTATATTATAAGCCCCCGGGCCCGCCTCCGGGACCCGGCCATGGTCCCGGACCCATACCAGGTCCCGGCAGACCCAGACCTCCCAGACGTGTGGTTCCTGGCACACCGGTCGGACC
>DGVE01000222.1 GCA_002395865.1 Lachnospiraceae bacterium UBA4292
GCCGATATGATCTCCTGCCCGAACAGCTCAAAAAAACGTTTTGAGACCTCAAGCCCCTTCATATCCGCATCCGGCAGTTTCTCTGTCTTTTCAAGCTTCTCCCTGACTCTCTCCCATGCCAGCGATCTACCGACATAGAGTTCAAGAAGACGCATGGCCCGCCTGTAGCATGTAACGGCGGCATAGCTGTGCCCCGTCTCACTGTAGAGATCTCCCAGCGCCCCCAGTGTTCCGCTGTAGTGGTAGTCATTTCCACCGAGCGCCTCAAATATCTCCACCGCCTCAAGAAGATATACCTCCGCGCGCATGAGGAGTGCCTGTGCCTGATCGTTACCTCCTCCGTCCCTCAGTTGAACGCAAAGGGCAATGATGGTCTGGCCGATATTACCCCTGGTGGTACCGCGCTTCACATAGTCATCCGACGCGTCGATCACAGGCAGAGCCTTCATAAGGCAGGTCACGGCCTGAGTATAGTCACCCTTCTCCTGATAGAGAAGGCTCTTGTTGTTGTAGAGCCCGGCGAGCCTCGGGTCGTTTCCGGAAAGGGTGCGCGAATAGACATCCTCTGCTTCCTCAAAAAGCCGCTCTGACTCGTCATACATACCGTATGCCCTGTATCCGCCGGCGATATTCACAAGCGTGGTCCCGTACTCCGCAGTGTCCTTCGCGTTTTTCTTAAAGAGCCCCAGCACCTCTTCGCTGTACCTGCACCCCTCATCCTTCATATCCGCGTCGCGGCACAGCCCTATCATCTCGTTCATAAGAAGCTGCTGCGCTGTTACATCCGCGCAATCACGTGCCTCATCTATCGCAGAGCGCAGAAAGGAAAAGCTTTCCGCAGGGGAAGCCTTTCCGAACATGGAATCATATTGTTCAAGGACACGCTTTATATCCATCTATTCGTCCTTCTTCTTGTTTATCGCCACCAGATTCTGGAACAGAGCCTGCCTGGTGAGATCGAATATTATATGCTTCGTGGTGTCGCCCGTGTTCTGAAGCGCGGTCCTGATCTGCTTGCGCCCCTCAGCGTCCTCGCTCGTCAGTTCCTTCAATGTCTTGGCGCCGCCTGCGCCGAGAGAATCGAAGAGCTCATTTACAAAGACGATGCGGTCCTCCACGCTTATGCTGGCTATCCACCTGCCCACGAAGCCGCAGAGCCATTTGCTCACAGGATTGTAATTCTGTGAGTATGCCAGATGTCCGTGGTCGATATACCAGCTCACCGCGTTGTGCTGCCAGAAGCCCGAATACGATGATTTCACTATCCTGGTGTCGGGTATGTTCATGCCGAAGATGGAGCCGAACAGGTCGAACTCCGGCCCGATACACGTGGTCTTATCCGCGATATAATTGACAGTATCCATGTCGATGACATCAGAGCAGAGCCCGGGGCCGTCGAGATTGTATATCCGCTCAATGGCGTCGAAGCGCTCGCTGTCAATGAGACTGGCCGCATATAGAGCCAGATTGCCGCCCTTTGAATGACCGCCGACTATGTAGCGGCGCCCGGGCTTTATGACATCCTGCGCGTATTTGAGCGCCAGCTCCTGCGCATCGGAGCGTGTGAAGCTGACGATGAAGTCCTCCCTCCAGCCGGCCAGAGTTCCGTCCGTTCCCCTGTATGACACGAAGGATATGTCCTCATCGTGAAATGTTATCGCCGCAAATTGCAGCGGCGGATCCTCCCGGTGCACATCCACATAGTCACTCATGCGGAGGCTTCCGTAGCGGTTCGAGCCCACAGCGGCCTCAAGCACCTCACGGTATCCCGCGTCCTTGCCCACTATCTCCACGCACAGCTCGCCGGAATCTATCATCTTCCTGCAGTCGCGCAGGTACACCTCCGAATCATCCCTGAACATGACATCCATATCGAAATATGTTATCAGGCTTAGGACCACCGCGTCGACCTCAGTAAAGCCGGTTCCGAATATGGGGAAATCCTTCATCCACTCTATATAATCAAGTATTGTGTCGTATTTCATCTTCCAGTATCTCCTCAGCGTAGGCCATTGCGCGCTTTACGGCGCCCTCCTCGAAGGGCACGCTAAGGTTAGCCGCGCGAAGCGTCTCGAGATAGCTTATGCTTCCGCCCACATTGCAAAGTGTCAGATAATCCTGCCACGCGCTCTTCGGATCCTGCGCCATCTTCTTCTTGAACTCCATCGCGCCCATGGTCGTCAGAGTGTAATTGATGTAGTAGAAGGGATAGAGGTATATGTGGAGCTTGTGGTACCAGAAGCCTCCGCGCTCCATGAACTCATCGTTCTCGTAGGTTCGCCACGGCATGTACTTCTTCTCAAGCTCATGCCATTTCCATGTTCTCTCCTTCGGGGTAAGCTGCGGATTCTCATAGCAGATGTGCTGAAACTCATCCACAGCCACGCCGAACGGAACGAAGGTCACTGCCTCCTGAAGGTGCTGGAACCTGTATTTATCAGCCTGATCACCGAAGAACAGTTCAGCCCACGGGTAGGCAAACTGCTCCATCGACATGGAATGTATCTCCGCTATGTCGGTGGTCTCCGAATAATACTCGCCTATGGGCTGGTGCCTCATGGCCTGATAGCCCGCAAATGCGTGTCCGAGCTCGTGTGTGAGCACGCCGGCGTCTCCTATCGTCTGGTTAAAGCAGGAGAACACAAACGGCGCCAGCCTGTCGGGCAGCTCGGTCATGTAGCCCGTGGAGGCCTTGCCGGGCTTGTTCTTTAGGTCGAGGAGCTCGTGCTCCATCATGAAATCTATGAATTCTCCGGTCTCGGGCGAGAGCTCGTGGTACATTCTCCTCGCCTGCTCCATCATGTAGTCGTCATCGCCTGCAGGCACAGCATTGCCGTCAGGGAAAATGCGGCCCTCATCATAGACCATCACCTTATCCACGCCAAGACGCTTCGCCTGCGCATCATAGAGCTTTTCACAGACAGGCACGATCACCTCACGCACCTGCTCCCTGAAGGAGGCCACCTCCTCGCGGCCGTAGTCCGTCCTACCCTGTCTCATATATCCGAGCGGTATGAAATCCTCAAAGCCCAGATTCCTGCCCATCTCATTTCTGATGTCTATCAGCTCGGCCCAGATCTCCTCCAGTCTCTTCTCGTTGGAGGCATAGAAATGTGAATATGCATCCCACGCGGCCTTTCTGACGCTTCTGTCCTCGTGCTCGAAATACTTCTGTATGCCGTAGAGGTTCAGCTTCTTACCGTCGAAATCTATCTCGCATCCGGCCATTATCTTCTGATACTCATCCGTAAGCAGAGCCTCCCTCTGCATGAGGGGAATGTTTGCCTCGCAGAAGCTCTTCTTTGAAAGCTCCGCAGACACGAAGAACTGCCTGCCGAACTCCTTCTCGAAATCGCTGCGAAACTCAGACTCATTCAAAGCATCGGTGATACTGAGGAAATACGGCATCAGCTCGGGAAGCTGCTGATTTATATACTCGTTCTCCTTCTCGTAGAACTCATCCCTCGTGTCGATCGTGTGACGGATGCTCGCGATATTGAACAGAGAGGACATTTCATTCGATGCCTTCTCGTACTCAAAATATACCTTCTTCAGCTCATCATAGCTTTCCGCGCCCTTAAGCCTGTCGGCCGTGGCTTTCAATTCATCCTTCAGCGCGTCAAAATCGGGGCGTGTGTAAGTCAGTTGTGAGAATTTCCAGTTGTTGTCCATATTTTACCTCCTCCGCAGGCAATGTACCCGCTTTATCCGTTATTCTTTGGATCGAGCTCGCTCTTATACTTTTTAAGCGCTCCGGCCAGTATCTGCCCGAATATGCAGCAGCTTATGACCTCCCCCGCAGCCACCCATGCGGCTATGACGGGAATGAATTCCTCCACCCCGTAGCCGTACTTAAGCACAAAGGGTACGATCAGAGCATTGGCTGTTACCGTGGGTATCGGAACCAGCCATCTGTGCTTTCTGAGCAGATACGCAAATACCGCGCCAATAAGTGTGGCCAAAGAGCCGAATATAACGTCAAGCACTATCGCTCCCCCCGCCACATTCGCGATAAGGCACCCGATGAAAAGCCCCGGTATCGCCGCGGAAGTGAACATCGGAAGAACGCAGAGCATTTCCGACACCCTCACCTGCATCATGTTATAGGATATCGGTGCAAATGCCACCGTGATGACCACATACAATGCCGCGATCGCCGCAGCCAGTGCTATATATGCGGCCGATATTTTCCCTGAAGTCTTTTCTTTCTTATCTGCTGTCATGGTTTGCGACCAATTCCTCTTCGCTTATATCTTTTTGATTGTACTACACACAGGCACTAAAGTCAATTAATCATCTTTTACTCAAAAGGTCAAGAAATATTGACAGGGATGTGCTATAGTGTGTACAGTTAAAGGATCCTTAACAGACGTCACATTACAAAACATACCAAAGCTATGAGAGTTCACGAAAACCACTTTATTCTTTTCATAACCGCGCTCGACTACATCGAGGAACATCTGACCGGCGAGCTTTCGCAGGAGGATATCGCCGCGAACTGCTACTGCTCCCTCTCCTCACTGCAGAAGACATGGAAGATCTGCACACACATGAGCGTCGGCGAGTACATTACCAAAAGGCGCCTCACCATGGCGGGACGTGACATGCTCAGCGGCATGTCTGTGTTAGATGCGGCCATGAAGTACGGTTACAACTCTCACGAGGTATTCACAAGGGCATTCAGCAAGGTCTGGAACGTCTCGCCCATGCGCTTCAAGAAGGAGTGGAAGGGCGACTGCGGACTCTACCCGAGGCTGAACCCCGACTATCTGGAAGGAGTATCCGATATGAAATCAAACGTTAAAAAATTCGATGTAAGGGATTTCTACGACTACATGAAGTCCCAGGCAGGCACCTACGTGCTCTGCTTCGATGTGCACCACCTTATGTGGATCAATGAAAACTTAGGCCGCGAGGCAGGCGACAAGGTCATCCTCGAAGCCTTCAAGCGCATCAACGAAGTCGCCGGCGAGGACAGACTCTGCCTGCGCATGGGCGGCGACGAGTTCGTAATGATCACCGAGAGCAGCGACCGCGCCGAGGTCGAAGCCCTCGCCGAGCAGGTTCTGTCAAAGAACGGCCGTCCCGTCTCCTACCCGGGCGGGGAGACCGAGGTCTCCCTCTACGCCGGCGCCATCGTCATCGGCGACCGCATGAAGTATTCCATACTCTGCGAGGACTTCGAGGACGTGCTGAACAAGGCAAGAAGCACGGGGAAGATAGAGTTTAAGTAGTCTTCCGAGAGCAGATAATAATCTAAAAAAGCCGCAACGAACCATATAGTTCGCCACGGCTTTTCTATTATTATCACCTAACAGGCACTTGAAACATATTATTGGGTTTTCAATACAATCTGCGGAGTATCCACTATGGTTTTCCAATCATCACTTCTGTATATGTGCAGCGAGAACTCTATTTCCTCGATAGAGGTTATCCCATACTTTTCAAAATCACTGTTAAAAAAGGTCATTGCTCCTATTGCCTTTTTTCCGTCAACTACTTCTATCAGCATAGATCCGCTTACCATGTATCCATTTATTGACTCATCTCGTGATGATACATTAATATTCTGACCAGAGTTATTTTCAACTATAAAGCTTATTGAAGGTCCAAAAATCCCACCATATTCCATCGTTCTTGCCGTTACACGTATTCCATTTCCATCATAGACGATCGTTTCAGCAATATTGGGGTTTTTTGTCGATGTATCCCCACTTGATGTATCATCTATATCATACATAACAGCTATCAATAATGGGACTGTAACTGAATTACCCCTTACAGTATCATATGACACTGTTCCATATGATACACCGTAAAATGTAACTACATCGTTTTCCAGAAGCCTGCCTGTCATGCTATTATCTTTTTGAAGTAGTACATAAATATTTTGGTTCGCATCATTATTCATATAAAACAGATACTCGGAATATGTAAGACCATTCTCGTCCACATAATCCTCAGATATTACCTGGAATATCTTACCTGTAGTTTTTAAGACAGTACCCTCATATTTATCTGGGTACCTTGCCAGCATATCGTACGTAATGTCATCCTTATAGCTGTCCCTATCTCTTGATATCTGTGTTTCATCATTAGGTATCTCATAAAATGTAGTTTCTTCAGTTGTTGTAGTTTCCTGTGTTGTGACATCTGCCGAAGTGCTTTCATCAACTGTTTTTAATGTTTCTGATTCATCAATATCTGCTTCGTTTGTTTCGCTACTTGAAGAGCTGGTCTTAACCCGTTTTTCCTCCTTATCCGTCGAGGTTACTGTATCATTATTCGTTTCAGAAGAACCACAGCCAGCCACAAGTAAAACGCTCACTCCAAGTAATATTCCCACACATTTTTTTGTTAATCTTGTCATTTGTCACTCCTCCATATTCTATTCAGTCTTTACCATGTAAATACAAAATTCCAGCAACAATCAGTCCTATACCGGAAATTGCCAATAAATATAATCCCACTCCCGGTTGCAACAAATGACTTGCATCAAATGATCCATATCCGGTATCTATATTTGTAAGGCGATTCCTGTTATATGCGTATTGAAAAACCAATTCCAAAAGTATCAAAGCGCCAATAATAATCGAATCACGTCCAACATTTTTTGTATTTTTTATTACTTCTCCCAGTTCTACAGCCAGAAAAATCATTCCAATAATTGTAAGAACAATAAAATTTTTATCCCATAATGAAATCGTTTGAACATATCCAAGAACACTAATTGAAAAAAATGGAAGAAATGTAGCAAGTACTGCAAGACACATTGATGAAAAAGCCACTATTTTAGCAATATTATTCTTTTCATTAATCGTAGTCTTTGCATTTGTGTTAACGCTAATGTCCGAAACACCATCCTCATTACTTGGTTGGATAATCTTCATCCCACAATTTGGACAGAAACTAGCATTTCCAATATCTGTACCGCAATTTGAGCAAAACATATTCCACCTCCAATACTACGGATATCTTGAACGTTATTTGCTAATCAAAAGTATACTCTATATATAGAGCATTGTCAAGTAAAAGAGCACATGATAACCTACTTTATAAGTCTCAGACTTCATGAAGGAGTTATATTTACTGTGATCACCTACGAACCATTCTACGAGACGCTCAGGCAAAAGGGCATTTCAACATACAAACTGATTAACACCTATAATGTCAGCCGCAGTCTCATTGACAGATTGAAGCACAATAAGCCCATCAGCACCCAGACGATAGATGACCTCTGCACCTATCTGGACTGCCGGGTCGAAGACATACTGAAATACACAAAATAACCGTTCATGGCAACTGATCAGATCAGTGACATGAACGGTTTTTGATTTGTCTTTATAACGGATAGGTCTTTCTTAGACCACAAATACAGGATAGGCAAATTCTATTTTTGCAGGACTATTATCCCTTATTGAAAGAAAACTACCGGTACACTTCAATCAAATCATTTCGTATATCGATCAGTAATTTCTCGGGAGCATCCTGTACTTTCTTGGGCTTACTCCGTAAAAGGATGCGAACACTTTGGAAAAATAAAGAGGGTCCTGATAACCCACGTTCATGGCTATCTCACTGATGCCTTTAAGAGAGCTTCTTAAAAGGCCTGCTGCCTCATGCAGCCTCAGCCTCTTCACATATTCCCCCATGCTCATCCCCTTCTCCTCAGAAAACCTCGCAGCAAGCCTCGGATAACTGATAAAAAAAGCTCCCGACAGTTCCCTGAAGCATATATTCTCCCTGAAGTGCTCTGTCAGGTATTCTTCCACACGCTCGACAATACTCTCACCGGCTGATATCTGTACAAGTGCGATGTTTGAGAGAACTCTGAACAGCCTTTCCCCCGCAAACCACAGCCTGTTTGGATGACCTGAAGCCATGTACGCATCCAGTTCCTCTATTCTTTTCTCCATATCCGATCCGGACAATCCCTCAAGCTTCTTCGGGAGTATCAGACTGTACTCACCGCTTTGTTCCTGTGCCGTTGCCCGCTCATACGGCATATACTGTTTCTCATCCGGCTCATCCAGATAGAAGTGAACATAATACCACTCGGTTCCTCTCTCTATGGTTCTCTCCCCGAAATGATGCAATCCGGCCTTTAAAAACAACAGCTCCCCGGGTCCGACAGAGTACTCAACCCCCTCCTCAGTCACATATATCACTCCCTTGGTGACATAGATCATGACATGAAACGGTATCATCCTGTCGGCATGTATAAAATCCTCCGGGGCAGTCAGATGACCGCCCCCGCACCACACCGGAAGGTATGAATTGGTGAGCATTATACGGTCATTATTCATCGGCGCATCCATAATGATATTTTCCTCCATGTTTTCAGCACAAAATGCCATTTATTTCAGCCGTCAATTGTATTTTAATACATATAGCGAATAATTACAATATATTGAGCGGAGGCATTTATGATCAGATTCACATCGGATTGTTCATTTATAGGAAAATATCAGCGGCTTATAAAGGACGTAGTAATACCATTTCAGCACGACATACTCTTCGACCGCGCCGATGGAGCGGAAAAGAGCCATGTGGCTCAGAATTTCATAAACGCCGCCCGTGTGCTTCGAGGAGAGGACGCAGGAGACGGCTTCTACGGAATGGTATTCCAGGACAGCGACGCCTACAAATGGCTTGAGGCTGCTGCCTATTCACTGGTGAGCTTTCCCGACGACGAGCTTGAGCGCGAAATGGATGAGATGGTGGAGCTTATCGCCGCAGCGCAGGATGCGGACGGCTATCTCAACACATATTTCACTATAAATGACCGCGGCAGACGCTGGACCAACCTTCAGGAGGGGCACGAGCTCTACTGCAGCGGTCACATGATCGAGGCGGGCGTCGCCTACTACGAAGCCCGGGGCAAAAGGCGCCTTCTCGACGTTTGCCTTCGCAATACGGAATGCATCTACCGCCACTTCATCACCGAGGGTCATCCGGGCTTTCCGGGCCACCCCGAGGTGGAGCTCGCTCTAATGCGCCTCTATCACCTGACAGGAAATGCCCAAGCCTTGGAGCTTGCAAAGCATTTTATAGATGTTCGCGGTATGGACCCGGACTTTTTCAAGAAGGAATGCGATGCAAGGGACTGGTATGTGTGGGGCGCAGATCCCGCCGACCCCGCCTATATGCAGGCGGATATGCCTGTGAGAGACCAATCCGAGGCCAAGGGTCACGCGGTCCGCGCTGTTTATCTCTACACCGCCATGGCCGATCTGGCAGGGGAGACCGGTGACGAGGAGCTCAAAGCAGCAGTCATCAGGCTCTGGGACAGCATTACTCAACGAAAGATGTATATAACCGGCGGCATTGGTCAGACATGTCTCGGAGAGGCCTTCGGACCGGACTACCATCTTCCGAACGATACGGCGTACTGCGAGACCTGCGCCTCCGTCGGACTCATGTTTCTCGCAAACAGACTTCTGTCCGCGGATCCCGACATAAGATATTCCGATGTGATGGAAAGAGCATTCTACAATACAGTTCTCTCCGGCATAGGCCTGGACGGAAAAAGCTTTTTCTATGTAAATCCGCTCGAGACCATACCGGGTGTCTCCGGCATTGCTCCCACTCACCGCCATGCACTCACCATTCGCTTCAAATGGCATGCATGTGCATGCTGTCCTCCGAATGCCGCAAGACTCATATCATCATTCGGCCGGTACGCATATACTCAAAGCAGCGAAGCTGCTTTCATACACCTGTATGCAGGCGGCACTGTGGAATTCGATGGCGGCTTAACCATTAACTGTGCCACAACCTTTCCCTACGGAAGAGATGTAACTGTATGTGTGCAAAAGGGAAGCGGCAGGATCGCTATCCGTATCCCCGGATACGCAGCTGAGGCAGTGCTCAAGAAGAACACTGCCCCTGCTGAATATACCGTGAAAAACGGTTATGCATATATAACGGTCGAAGCGGGTGACGTGATCACCCTTTTCCTCGGCTTTGAACCTGTGATGAACTACGCCTCACCTAAAATATCCGGTCTGGCAGGTCATTCATGCGTATCCTGCGGCCCCCTGATCTACTGCTTCGAGGGTGCAGATAACGACGATCTGTCCGCACTTCTTTTGCGGCCGGATTCTGCGGCATCGGCGATCACCGAACCTGCAGAGCACGGAATACTGTCAAATATACCCATGCTCAAAATGCCTGCAAAGCGACTGGTATACAATGATGCCCTATATGACAGCCGTCGCCCTTTTGTCACGCACTGCACAGCCGCTGCCATTCCGTATTACTGCCGGTGCAACCGCGGGGAGAGTCCCATGAAGGTGTGGATGCCTGTTATATTTGTATAGAGGGATCCTCTACATTCGGTTCCTCAACGATGTCCTCATGCTTTGTGCCGTGGTTCTTGATCTTCTCGAAGCCGTTGTAAAAATCCCATACCCTTTCGGCCTCCGGATCATGCTTTCTGCGCACCTCGGTTATCCTGTCACGCAGGCCATCAGCTACAAGGCCTGCGTACTCAGTACCCTTTCCGAGCTCTGAGACAAAGTCGAGAGTCTGCTCGAAGCGGTTCTGCTGTTCCTCATTCTTTCTTAAGGACTTCTTGCCCTTCATGTAATCTATGGCATTGTTGAAGATCTCTTCGAATTTGTTTTCTCCGTTTTTGTCCGGATCGTTACTGTTTTCAAGCTTGAAATTCTTAAGGGAGGCCACGCTTCGCTGGAATCTTACCCATTTATCGCTTCTTCCCTCCGGTCCGTCCACATAAGCGGCCATCTCCTTAAGTTTTTCAAGCATCTGCTTCTTCTGTTCAAACGTCATGGAATTAAAGGGATGAACCATACCCATTGTGGCCTCGGAAATACCTATTCCGTCCTTTTTCAGGTACTCATCCACCTTATCTGACTTAACGATTGCCTTAAATGCAGGCGTTTCACGTATATCCTTCGCAAACTGTCTTGCAGTCTTCAGATTAAAGGCTACCGCATTCTCAGGATGCATGCCGTTTACCATCTGGACGCGGCGGCCGGCCATGATTTTCGAGAGCATTTTGATCTTCTCTTCCTTTGAATACTCAAGCAATTCATCCGGTACATGTTTATCGGCATACTCCGCCCAGGTACGCCCCTTGGAGTCTGCAGCAATATCTCTTCCGGCTTTAAGAAATCCGTTAAGTATTTCAGTTACCTTCTTTGCCTGCTCCTTCTTAGCGTCCTCCTCAAGCTTCTCCTGTATTTTTTTCTGTTCCCTGGCCTCACTCTCGATAACATAGTTTCCGAGAATACGTTTTTGCTCCTTCTCCTTGCCCTTATTCTTGACCTTATAGACCTTGCGGCTTATCCTTAAGGCATCGAGATTCGAGTTGGTTGAATCAACTATGATACTTTTCAGGTATTTCTTATCCTCTTTTACGGCGGTCGAGTCCATGTTTGAGGAATAATCGTTCAAAATCCTGGTAATGCCGTTATTTTTGCGAAGCTCGGTTATATACTTCCTGACCTCCACAGGATCTGAACCATAAAGCACATAGGAAAACAGCTTATCTCTCTTCTCCTGTGCCGAAGTATTCGGATCATCGAAGCCATTAAGAAGACTCTCCGGATCTTCTCCCGCGTCGGGCACCTTTATCTTTATAGTGAACTTTCCCTGCGGGTCATCCACCTGGTAATCTTCTGCCGGCACGTCCTGCTGCGCCACCTTTTGCACGCGGTACTTGCCCTTGCCCAACTCTCCGGTGAATTCCTTTCTGTCTTCCTCCAAAGAAGAAAGATATTCTTTCTTTTCGGATCCCACGAGCTCTGTTGACATCGTGAGGTGCGAGCAAAGAAGACCGCGAAGCTTTTCGGCATTTTTCACGATATTTGTCGCCGACATATTTACGGTGATATCCGTTGCCAAAGGCCTGACTGTATCATCCTTGTAGAGAATCGTACGGTATATATCGTAATGAAACTCCCTCGCGGTACTATAGGTATCGTTGATGGACCGATAATTTCCGACGTTCTTCTTAACGTCCTCATGTCCGTCCTCTGCAACGTAGTTCCTGTTGTTTTTTACATCCGACGCAAACTCGTCAGAATTCTCACCAAGCATGAGAGCACGGTTTAAAAATGCAGTTTTCTGCGCCTGATCAAATTTCAGATACTTTTGATCGATATCGGGGTCAGCAGCATATTGTCTGAACTCCTCATCGGACATCGCCGTAAACAGCTTATCAAGTTCATTGGTTTTAATATAATCATCCGGTCTTGGCATAGTTCCCTCCTAAATACGAACCAAGTTTGTTCTGTTACGCGCTTATCGTAATAGGTCCTGTCCAACAAATGTCCAACATAACAAATGGCTTCTCAAAAGCATTACAATGACATAAATTGGCTCCGGTGAAAATTCGCCGGAGCCAATAATCTATTATACTCTTTCAAAAACCGGGCTGTACTCGATGGGTGCTGCGACCTTTACAGTCTGTCCGCCCTCGTAAACCTTACCGTCGCTTGTGAGCGCCCACTTGCCGGCAGGCAGGTAGACCTCGCGCTCGAATTGGTTGAGTTTAAAGATCGGTGCCACAAGATACTTATCGCCGAACATATACTGGTCCTGAAGCTCCCAGCACTTTTCGTCGTCCGGAAACTCGTAGAACATCGGCCTGATGAGAGGTGAACCGTTCTCAGAAGCCTCCTTGTACAGCGACTTGATGTAGTCGTGCATGGAGATACGGATGTCATAGTAGTGGCGCATGATGCGGTAATTGTCCTCACCGTAGCTCCAGAGCTCGTTGGGCTGACCTGTGTGCAGATATCCGCCGCCCCAGTCTCTGTTATCAAGAGGCGGTATGTCGTAAGGACCTCTGTCGCCGTGCATACGGAGAACTGCCGAATATACCGCGAACTGATACCATCTGATGAGTAATTGTCTGAAGTCGGGATCCTTTACATCGTCGGTCATGAAGCCGCCGATATCGGTCGTCCACCAGGGGATACCTGCGATACCCATGTTCAGGCCGCACTGAAGCTGATCGTAAAATGCTTCAAAGGTGGAGGGAACATCACCTGACCATACCACATTCGCATACTTCTGGCTTCCGGCCCACGCGCAGCGAAGCAGGTTAGCGAAGGGCTTGCCCTCCTTTACCATCTCGTCGTAAAATACACGGCTGTACATCTGAGGGTACATATTCGACACCGCAAGCGCGGGTCCCTCGTAGTAGCGGTAGTTCTCGAAATCATATACGCCGTAGTCGGGCTCGGAGTTGTCGAGCCAGAACGCGTCGATGCCGAAATCCTTGTAATTCTTCTTGCATATCTCCCAGACATACTTCCTGGTCTCGGGGTTGAAGGTGTCGATCTCGACACAGTCGCCCTGATAGTCGTATGTCTGCATAGCGCCGCGCTCCGTTCTGATGAGAAGCCCGCGCTCTGCCATCGGGTAGAAATTCTCGCTCTTCCTGTCGACCGAGGGCCATACGGATACGATGACCTTGATGCCCATGGAGTGGAGCTCGTCGACCATCGCCTTCGGATCCGGCCAGTACTTCGTATCAAACTTCCAGTCGCCCTGAACGGTCCAGTGGAAGAAATCGATGACGATCTGATCGATCTTGATGCCTTCCTTCTGATATGCTCTGGCCACCTCGAGCACCTCATCCTGTGTCCTGTAGCGAAGCTTGCACTGCCACAGGCCCATGAGCTCCTCGGGGAACTCGGGCGCACGTCCGCTCACTGCGGTGTAGTTCTCCACGATCTGCTTCGGTGTATCCGCAGCAGTCACCCAGTAATCCATCTCCTTCGTAGATCTCGCGATCCACTCGGTGTAGTTGTTGCCGAATGTCACGCGGCCCACAGCGGGGTTGTTCCAGAGAAGACCGTAGCCCTTCGATGAGAGCATGAAGGGAACGGATATCTGTGAATTCCTCTGCGCAAGCTCAAGCACGCATCCCTTTAAGTCCATGACATCCTGCTGGTACTGGCCCATACCGAATATCTTCTCTCCCTTATTTGCCTCGAACTTGAGATTGAGTGAGAAATCATCTCCGCCGATGATACCCTTCCACTCTCTGTTCACGATCTTCAGGCAGCGGCTCTCCTTGGAGATGGTACCGCCGTAGGAGCGGTAATACTCGCGAAGCATGAGCTCATCATCCCTGTAGATGGAAATGATGCCGACCATATTTACGACTATCTTCACGCGGCCGTTCTGTATGCTCGCCTCGGACGCGTAGCTGAACACTCCGTCGCCCGTCCTCTGCTCTGCCTGATAGAGCTTCACATCGCCCTTGGTCACAGAAGGTGTCTCTGAAAGGGCCCATGTGTGATCGGTAAACTTCGGAAGCATGGTCGCGCGGACTCTGAGTCCGTCCTTTCCCCACGCCTCGATCCTCAGAGTCTCGCCGTTGTTCTTCGCAACCAGAGCTCCGTTGTCATCAAAAAACTGCATATGTTCATCTCCTTTTCAAAAGAATTTCGACTTATGTCTCTGTGCCTTTTTTAACACATATGCAGACAAGTGTCAATGCAATTATATTTACTTTTTTACATAAAGATTTTTACATCAGCTTTTTACAGAAAACCCCGCGTAAAAGACGATACCCTGCAGGCATCGATATCTCGCGAGGAGCATCGTTCGATCACTGCAGGGTATATCATAATTATTTAGGTGCGTTCTGCTTCCAGATCTTTTTAGCATTGCTTGCCATCATGACGGAGCCGATGATGAGAAGGAGAAGTGAAACGCCTGCGCATACAGCGGTGGGTACGAGCAGCCTGTTGACCACCAGCGTCCAGATGGGACGTACAAGGTCTGCGTAGTATGTACCGATCACTGTCGCCAGTATCTGCGTATATGCCATAAGGCCGCATACTATACCGCAGATAAGGCCTGCTATAAGTCCGCCGATGCCGAGCGCTCTCAGACCCGCGCCGAAATTCCTTCTGTTTACGACCAGTATCAGGACCGCAAGAAGTACCATCACACCGATCACGATGTAGCGTCCGGTATTGCTTAAGGCAAATCTGATAAAGCCGATGGATGAGTTGTTCGAGCTGTTGTAGTCAAGAGCCTTGAGGTTGAGATTGTCATCGAAGAACTTCTCCATGGGCTCCACATCGCTCTCGGATACTTTGTAACCCGTCAGTTCATAGATCACGTCGGACCTCTCGAGCACGAGCTTGGCCAGATACTCCGAGCTCACCGACTCTTCCTTGTTGTCATAGATGCTGGCAATGACCTTTTTACCTATGTCGGATAGTGCCTCTTTGGCAGCGGGATCCTGCATGATGTTCTTCACATCCTCGGAGTCGAAACCGGTCTTCTCCCTGTCGGCCTTCGAGATCCTCTGATAGAAGTACCAGTCGAAATTATCCTCCGAATCTTTCGCGCCGAAGTTGGCCACCCTTGTGTTCGTTAGATCGACACGGCTCATTACCTTGCCGATGGTATCCTCCACTGTGGCCTTATCAAGCGAGTTCAGTCCGAGGAAGCACGTGACTGAGCACGCAAAAAGCAGTATGAGGATGAAGCTTACAAGCACCTGAAGGAAATTTCTCTTCTTTTTCTTCTTAGGTGCGGCGTTCTGATAGGGCGACTGCTCCTGAGGCTGCGCAACAGGCTGTTGCACAGGCTCTGCCTGAACGGGTTCCTGAACGAACTGCTGTACAGGCTCCGGCTGTACCGGCTGAGGTACGTATTGCTGTACAGGCTCCGGCTGTACCGGTGTCTGAACGACCTGCTGTATAGGCTCCAGAGCGGGTGCCGGAACTGCCTGAGGCACCTCCTTTACATCCTCGGCGACCGTCTGAGTCGCCTCCTTAACGGTCTGCGTCACAGCCGTCTCGGTCTGTGCCGCAGTCTGAACGACAGTTTCCGTCGCCTCATTCACAGGCTGTGCCACAGTCTCGGTAACGACCTCCTTCACAGGCTCAGCCACAGACTCGGGCAGCTTTACATCAGCACCGCAGAAAGTACAGAAATTGATACCGGCCTTCAACGGCTTGCCGCAATTCTTACAAAATGATGCCATAATACTTCCTCCTTTATGATTGATTATATATCATAATTCTTTATTAAGTCTGCAGAAAGTAAATGCCCCGGTATCGAGGAGCTTGCCCGTATCCGACTTTATCTCAACCGAAACGGATATGATCTTATTGCCCCTGTGCAGGGTCCTCGCTTCGCAGTAGACATATTCGGTGTCCATGGCGGGCGCGATGTAGATAAGATTGCCCGTGGAGGTGGATACAAAATTGCCGTACGTGGCAGCGCAGAAGCCCGCTCCTATATCCGCCAGAGAGTAAAGAGCTCCTCCGTGCACCGAGCCGTAGGGATTCACTATGCCCTCGTGAACCGGTATGCGCACATACATGTACCCCTCGTCCATATCCAGAAACTCGAGTCCGAGGTCCTGCATGTATTTGTTGCCGGCCACAAGGCCCAGAATAATATTTTTGATCTTGTTGTTCATTACCAGATAAGCCTCATCAGAGCGGGTATGCACTCGTATTCTATCTCTGAGTGCTCCCCGCAGTATTCACCGTCCGCATGAACCGTCATGGGCTCATCCAGTCTTATGGTGCATTTTGAAAATGTTTTCACGTCAAAGCACTTCATCTTCTCGTGCTTTGCCAGAACAAGGAAAGGCAGCACGAATATTGCCAGAGCCTTCGATATGGCAAATGCCATGGTCAGTGTAAGGTCTCCGGAATCCGGCTTCGCCTTCGGTGCCATGGGCACTCCGCCGCCCTCCGCGAACGTATTCATCGCCGCGGCAAATATCATTCTCCTGTACTTCCAGGTCTTGCCGCCGTCCCGGCTGATGCGGGCAGTGGTATTGACCATATCGATCAGTGTGCGGATCGTAATGAGAAGATATGTGAGCTTGCCGAGACCGATACGGTTTAAGACCGATTTCGACTTGGAGGTCTGCGCCTTCCTGCACACTATGGCATCCATACCTACGCCCGAGCTTATGGCAAACAGCCTGCTGCCTGTCTCATCCGCAAAGCTCACGCGCCCTATGTCGATAAGCCTCTCGCCGTTGTCATCGATGATGCGCTTTATCGCGGCTTTCGTGTCCTTTTTCAGGCCCAGTCCCGCGGCGAAGTCATTGCCCGAGCCGGCCGGAACCAGACCCACCCTCGTCGTCGCAAAATCCTCTATGCCGTTTACCACCTCGTTCACCGTGCCGTCGCCGCCCACGGCC
>DGVE01000061.1 GCA_002395865.1 Lachnospiraceae bacterium UBA4292
ATGTGCCGCCGGCGAGATAATATCGGGGATAGAGAAGGTAGCCAAGCCGGACCCTGCGATATACAGGCTGCTGTTTGACAGGTATTGTCTGAAGCCGGAGGAGTGTCTTTTCGTGGATGACAGGGATGTAAATGTGGAAGCGGCGAAGAACCTCGGGATGAAGGCGTTTTTATTCGAAGCCCGCGAAGGGAGGCCCGCGATCGACCGCCTGAAGGAGCTGATAGAGAGCATAGAGCAGGAGAATGTTCGTGAGCTTGCGAGCAAAGCGCAGGAGGCGAGGAAGAATGCCTACTGTCCCTATTCTCACTACGCGGTGGGCGCTGCGGTACTTACGCAGGACAGACAGGTGTTTACCGGTGTAAATATCGAAAATGCCTCATACCCTGCCGGCATCTGCGCGGAGAGAAGCGCGATCTCTGCAGCCGTGAGTTCGGGTGCGGTAAAGATCAGAGCCGTGGCCGTCGCGGGAGGCAGAGAGGGGCATGAGTGCTCCGGTGCGATGCCATGCGGTATCTGCAGGCAGGTGCTTTCGGAATTTGCCGCACATGAGGGTATGGATGTTTATGTGGTCAGGGAGGGAGGAACGGACAGATACTCTCTTGATGAACTGCTCCCGCACTCCTTCGGACCGGATGAGGTAAAACAATAAAGGAAGTTTTGAAATGAAGAAGATAAGTAAAGAAAAAGCCAGTTCATACAAGAAATTTATCAGAATAAGTATACTGGTAGCCACACTGTCGGTCATTGCGTCCATAGGACTGCTCATATATGTGTTTCATGGTATGGAGGAGGAGAAGCGACTGGAGGAGCTTGCCGTAAAGACAAGTATCGATGCGCAGCAGACGCCTCAGCAGACCATGACGGAGCCGGTCGCGAATCCCGCGACCAAAGAACCTGCTACGCACTTACCCACCGACACCGGGAATAGCGATGCTGCGGTGATGACCACGGCGGAGCCGATAGTGATCAATATCGAGACCACGCCCGAGCCCACTACGCCCGAGCCCACTACGCCCGAACCCACTACGCCCGAACCCACTACACCCGAACCTACCACACCTGAGCCCCAACCCGAGACACCGGCGCCCCAGACCAGGCCTGTATCGGAGAGGGGCTACGATCCTCTTCCGCCCATACCGGACGGACCCGAAGTACTGCCCGACCTGGCGAATACCATTTTCATAGGCGATTCACGCACGAAGACCATGTCGCACGGCGGAAAGCTTGAGTTCGGCCTCGTACCCGATGACCATGTATTTGCCATCTGGGGTGGACAGCTCGACTGGGAGGAGTGCAAGATCTGCGCGAGGGAGGCCGGTAAATCAGGCGCCGCCGCAGTAGTCTTCTGGTTCGGTGTAAACGACGTTCAGATGTATCCGAACCGCGACGACCCGATGGCATTTATACGCAATTACAGAGATATGGTTGAGGAGTATATAAATGCGGGCGGCAAGGGCAGGATGTATTTCATGTCCATACTGACCACGCAGACCACCGAGAGGGACTATTATGTGGGCCAGGAGGAGAATATCGCAGCCTGGAACGCGGCCTTAAAGCAGTTTTGCGAGGAGAACGGCAAGGGCTACTACTATCTGGATATAACTCATCTGTATTCGGGCAGGATATTCTGCGACAATGTGCACTTCGCTAAGTGGTGGTATGAGGAAAGTCTGCTGCCCTATCTCAGAGAGGTGATCAGATAGGCAGACCGGGTATAAAAAATGGAATTGGCTATTGACATTAAATATCTTATAGTTTATACTCGCCGTGCTAGGGGAGCGAGAGCTGAGAGTATGACCCTTATGACCTGATCCGGACAATACCGGCGTAGGCAAGCAGTTATCCACAGCCTCCCGAGTAATAATTTTTTTCGGAGGTATCCCATGGAGTTTATCAAACAACTCTACAGCTCCAGAGTAAATGACTGGGGCGAAACGACCTACTATCCGACCACCTACGGCATCATAGTGCTGTGCGTCGTGATAGGTATCCTTATCATTGCGGCTATAGCCTTTGCGAAGGCGGCGGCAAGAGACAGGGGTAACAGCAGCAGCGCGGGAAGATTCAACCGCATGCAGCTCACAGTGTTTCAGCTGACGGTGTGCGGCATGAGCCTTGCACTGGGAACAGTGCTTTCCAACCTGAAGGTGTTCAGAATGCCCACGGGCGGGTCTGTCACAGCGCTGTCGATGCTCATCATCTCACTGCCGGGCTATTTCTTCGGGCTGGGCGCAGGCATCGTGACAGGTATCGCCTACGGCGTACTTCAGCTGGTGATCGATCCTTACGTGCTCTATCCCATGCAGCTGGTAGTCGACTATCTGCTTGCATTCGGCGCGATGGGACTGTCGGGATTGTTCTTTAAGAAAAAGAACGGACTCATTCCCGGATATATCGCGGCAGTCATAGGAAGATACATATTTGCGGTGTTATCCGGCTGGATCTTCTTCGGAAGTTATGCGTGGGAGGGCTGGGATCCGCTTCCCTACTCCGCGGCGTACAATGCCGTATACATCTTTGCGGAGGCTGCGGCAACAGTCGTAATTCTCTGCATTCCTCCTGTCAATAAGGCGCTCAGGCTTTTGAAGGCTGAGCTGAACAGCAGGGAAAGATAAACAGAATATTACACAGGATCTACACATCCTGAACACGATTAGGACACATTTATATTGCATTATAAGTGTGTCCTGTTTTTTAAGGGACATTACACGATCACTTCGAAAAAGTATATGAAAGGATGTGCCTATGGATTACAGACATGAATGGAAGCACGAGATCACCTATCTCGACCTTCTGTGCATAAGGCAGAGGTTAAGAGCCGTGGCCAGTCCCGACGCGCACGCAAAGGACGGCAGATATCTGATCCGCAGCCTGTACTTCGACAATCTCTACGACAAGGCGCTTAATGAGAAGGTCGACGGCCTGAATATGCGCGAGAAGTTCCGCATAAGGTACTATAACGGTGACACGAGCTTCATAAGCCTCGAAAAAAAGAGCAAGCACGGCGGGCTGGGTACGAAATATCAGGCGAGATTGTCAGCCGAGGAGGCGCAGAGGATAGTCGACGGAGATATCGACTGGATGATGGAATCCGGGCGGGATCTTGTTCAGGAACTATACTGCAAGATGCGCTATCAGGGGATTGCCCCGAAGACCATAGTCGATTATACCAGGGAGCCCTTTACCTACGCCCCGGGAAATGTCCGCGTCACCTTCGACTACAATATACGCACCGGGCTAAGATGCACGGATTTTCTGAATCCGGACTGCGTGACGGTGCCAGCCGGAGACCCGGTGATACTGCTGGAGGTCAAATGGGACGAGTACCTGCCGGATATTATAAGGGACTGTGTGCAGACGCCGGGAAGGCGTGTCACGGCATTTTCAAAGTATGAACGCTGCAGAATATACGGATAGAAGAGGAGTGAATTATTATGTTGATCGCAACCACATTTTCGGACATCTTCAAATCAAGCTTTCTTGAGAACATCACATCTGTCTCCATACTCGATATGGTGATCGCCATGGCGCTTGCGTTTTGCGTGGGCATGCTTATATTCTTCGTGTACAAGAAGACATATGCGGGAGTCATGTATTCCTCGAGTTTCGGTGTGACCCTCGTGGCCCTCACGCTCATCACGACACTCGTTATCCTTGCGGTAACGTCGAACGTGGTGCTCTCGCTCGGTATGGTCGGCGCCCTCTCGATCGTTCGTTTCCGTACCGCTATAAAGGAGCCTCTCGATATAGCTTTTCTGTTCTGGTCGATAGCCGCAGGTATAGTTCTCGCGGCGGGCATGATACCGCTCGCGGTCATCGGAAGCGTGCTCATTGCCATCATCCTTATCGTGTTCGCGAACAGAAAATCTGGTGTTGATCCCTACATCGTAGTTCTCTCATGTGAGAATTCTGCCGCAGAGAAGAAGGCAGTGGAATACCTCGCTCAGCACACTAAGAAGAGCGCGGTAAAGAGCAAGACCGTGGCTAAGGGCAGCGTGGAGCTGAACATGGAGATACGTCTTGCGGACGATAATACCGACTTTATCAATCAGCTCGCGGATATACAGGGCGTAAGAAGCGCGGTACTGGTTAGCTACAACGGAGAGTACATGGGATGATACTAGGGTTAAAAGGTCACAAAGCGGATGCTTGCATGCGATTTTGTGACCTTGGAACCCGAACAAGCATGAGAAAGGAGCCATTTTTCGAAGAAAAATGAGCGGATTTCGAATGGTTGCAGGATTTTTCGTAGCGCCGAAGGCACGAAAAATCCGTATCATTTCAATACCTAAAACAAACCAGATAAGGAGATCATATGTCATCAAATAAAAAAATAGACATCATCTGCCTTATATGTATATTTATCGGACTGGTCATAACGGTGCTTTTCATGTTCGGGGAGGCTCTTGGCATAGAGGTCATCCATGACGAGGATGCAGAGACCAACGAGGACTCGCAGTATTTCTCCTCGAAGGATCTGAACGGAGACTGGGACACGGACGCCGCCACACAGATAGTGCTCGACGGCGATACGGCGAAGATCACGGGCTCGGGAGCCTATTTCTACGGCGGAAGCCTTGTGATCACATCCGCGGGCTACTATGTGATAAGCGGTGAGCTAACCGACGGAAGTATCATAGTGGATGCTAACCAGAACGCAAAGGTATTCGTGAAGCTGGCCGGTGTGGATATATATTCAGAGGACAATGCGGCGTTTTTGGTCAATCAGGCCGACAAGGTGTTTCTGACGATCGCGAATGATACGCAGAACACCATTTCCACGGGAAGCGTATTCAGCAGCAACGCCATCGCTGAGGGAGTGTCCGGAGCGATATACGCTAAGGACGATCTGACCATCAACGGCGGCGGGAGCCTTACGATCACCACCGGATACAGGCACGGCATAAAGGCGAAGGACGATCTGGTGATAACCGGCGGCGATATAACCATAGTCTGTGAGGGCGACGGTATAAACGTGAACGACAGCCTTCGGATCACTAAAGCCCGGATATCCATAGACAGCGGCGGCGACGGTATCGATCAGGGAAATGACACCGGTTATATATACATAGCGGATGGAACGATAGATATAGATGCAGGTGATGATGCGATAAACAGTGCTGTCTCCATAACCATAGACGGCGGGACGCTGAATATAAGCTCCGGGGATGACGCCATACACGCTCAGACAGAGCTCACTATAAACGACGGCACCATAGATGTGACCGGTTCGCACGAGGGTCTTGAGGCCGGCTTCATCACGATAAACGGAGGCAGAGCGGTTATCTATGCCGAGGACGACTGCATAAATGCAGGCGGAGCAGATGCGCCTCTGATAAAGATCACGGGTGGTTATATAGAGGTGACCACTCCCTCCGGAGATACAGACGCCATCGATTCGAATGGAGACATCGAGGTGAGCGGCGGTATCGTGCTCGTGAGGGGCGGAAGCTCCAGCGGCAGCGTGGCAGGTTCGATAGATGTGGACGGTGAGATAAGAGTCACAGGCGGCACGGTCATTGCTCTGGGCGGAATATGCGAGACACCTACGCAGGACTCGGCAAATACAAGCATATTCAGCGGCACCAGCTTTGGCGCGGGCGAATATGTTCTTACAGACTAAGACGGCAATGAGGTGCTCACATGGTCGATCGCCTCGGGCTACACGAACGGCTGGATCGCATCGGACAAGCTCACGATAGGTTCTGAGTACATACTGAAGAGGGATGACAGCACCGTCGTCACGTGGACGCAGGACGCTCAGACAGTGGGCAGCGCGGGAAATTCAGGCGTGGGTCCCGGCGGCATGGGCGGTGAGGATATGTCGCAGCATGGCGGCATGGAAGGCCGTGGCAGCGCTCAGGGAGGTCCGCAAGGCATGGGTGGAAATGACTCATTCGCGCCGGATGGCATGGATAACAGCTCCGCGGATAAGTCCACTTCCGTAAGCGAAAGTGTGATAGGAACGGACGGCTGGTGGATCGCTGTACTGTGTACTGTCGTCTGCCTCGCGGCGGGACTGGCATTCTGCGGATTATATTCGGAGAGAATAAAATAGTTTTTGGTAAAAATAAATAAAAGAATTGTAAAAGAGGTCATTCTGGGGTATAATCCGTGTGACCTCTTTTTAATAGTACCCTGTAACATCTAAAGCATTGGTAGCAACGCACCATACGACATCCGCTGCATCGTTGTCGTCGGCCGGCGATGTGTCCACATCGCCTTCCTCCTCCGCCTTGCATCGAATGCCGCCTGATGTGTTGCTATACAACGTTTAGACGTTACAGGGTACTAGTGTGGATCGTGTGGGATGCGACTATGGATATACTGTTTAGGGATGAGAGTGTAATAGTGGTGATAAAGCCTGCCGGTATTTCAAGCCAGGAGACGGCTTCGTTTCGCCCTGACATGATAAGCCTTATAAAAAAGGAACTCGGAAATGTGTACGTATCCTGCGTCCACAGGCTCGACCTTCCTGTCGGCGGCGTGATGGTGTACGCCCTTTCGCCCGAAGCGGCTGCGTCCCTTTCGAAGCAGTTTGAACAGGGGAGCATACATAAGAAATATCGCTGTATATGCGAGGGGAAACTTACAAGTGAGCTTCATCTTGTCGACCGGCTGTTTTTCGATAAGAAGAGCAATACATCCTCCGTGGTCGCGGGCGATATAAAGGGAGCTAAGAGAGCGGAGCTCATCATGAGACCGCTACTTACAGGGAGTCCGGCAGGTATGGCGGAGGCTGCGCCGTATTTTGCTTTGCAGGTTGGCGCACTGATATCCGGTGGCTTCGGGAATGTGAATCATACTCTTTCAGAGGTGGAGATTTTTACCGGAAGACATCACCAGATCAGAGTGCAGGCAGCGCACGCGGGATACCCGCTGGCAGGCGATGTGAGATATAACAGTCATTATAAGGACTACAGGGGCAGGAACGCTCTGTGCCTGATGTCTTATTCGCTTGAATTTACACACCCCGTGAGCGGGGAGAGAATGAGCTTTTCAGTAAAGTAACCGGAAACATTTGGGATATTTCACAGCAGTCATGAAGAAAATAAGCTACCTATTCGCTGCGGCACTGATGCTTTGCGGCTGCGCGCAGACGATACCTACGGAAGATGTAAAGATATACGATAAAAGCATGTCGGCGACTGCTTTTGTCTCTGACACCACAGTCGAGGTCGAAAATGAGTCTTCTTCACAGGAGTCTTCCTCGCAGGAGGATCCGTCCCCTGCCGAAAATGAAAACACCGCGCAGGAGACGACGGAGATCGTGATCGACATGTCGTGGATCATAGAGCAGAGCAAGGCGGAGGAGTCTAAGAAGAGATCCTCAGAGAGCTGGGAGTCGCTCATGAAGTCCGTGGAGGCTGTGAAGCAGTACTACGAGTCGTCCTACAAGGAGAGCAAGAGCATAGCAGACAGTATCGCCGAAAGCAAGTCGAGAGAGGCCGAGGCTAACAAGCCCACGGATCCGCCCCAGCCGGACGGCGACATAGCGGCCAAACTGGCTGAAGCCATAGCCGTGGACAAGACATACTGGGTGAACTACCGCGACCCGAAGGTGGTGTATTTCACCTTCGACGACGGCCCCTCATCCAACACCCCTGCGATACTCGATATACTCGACCGCTACGGTGTGAAGGCGACTTTTTTCGTGACCTACCAGCCCGGGTACGAGCAGTACTACAGGGACATAGTGAACAGGGGGCATACCATCGCGGTGCACACTGCATACCATCACTATGAGGAGATATATACCAGCTACGATAAATGGCTGGCGGATTTCAATCTGATATATAATTATATCAAGGAGGTGACCGGTGTCACACCGAAGTTTTACCGCTTCCCCGGCGGCAGCAAGAACGGTTATTTCACGAAGGACCCGGCTCTTAAGCTTAGGATAATCAACTATCTGGACAGTCTCGGTATCGAATACTTCGACTGGAATGTGGTGACGGGCGACGGCGGCAATGTGACCGCCAACGAGGAGATAACGAATGCCTCCACCGTAAAGAAGCGCCTGCACCCGATAGTTCTCGCACATGACAGCTCGGCAAAACCCGCTACCGTGGAGGCTCTGCCCTACATCCTTCAGTATTATATCGACTGGGGCTACAGCTTTGACAGGATAACAGAGCGCACGGCTCCCATACATCAGGGAAGTGCGTGGGATTATTAAAGCAAAAATCCACTAATTTTTCATATAACCAAAATTGACAGAATCGCGGCCATAGTGTATCATGTAAACAGAGTTTGTGCTATTGACACAGAAACGTGCCGTATGGCACCAAAAGAAACGGAGGTTTATATGAGATTTAAGAAGACACTTGCCTGCCTCATGGCGGGTGCGATGATCGGCGGA
>DGVE01000164.1 GCA_002395865.1 Lachnospiraceae bacterium UBA4292
ATCTCCGTGCTGACCGTCAGCCGGAGTTCACACAGATCGATATGGAGCTCTCCTTCGTCGACATAGACGACGTGATAGAGGTGAATGAGAAGCTTCTTTACAGGCTTTTTAAGGAGATACTGGGCGTTGAGATCAGCCTTCCCATACCGCGCATGAGCTGGCAGGAGGCAATGGACCGCTACGGCTCCGATAAGCCCGATACCAGATTCGGTATGGAGCTCGTAAATATAACCGATATAGTGAAGAATTGCGGCTTTGGCGTATTCACAGGTGCCATTTCCGCAGGCGGTACTGTAAGAGGTATAAATGTAAAGGGCCAGGGTGCTATGCCCCGCAAGAAGATAGACGCTCTTGTGGACTACGCGAAGGGCTGTGGCGCAAAGGGCCTTGCGTATATCTGCATAGGTGAGACAGGCGAGATAAAGAGCAGCTTCGCGAAGTTCATGACCGAGGAGGAGATGAGTGCCATCGTTACTGCCATGGACGGCCAGCCCGGTGACCTTCTTCTTTTTGCAGCCGATAAGAACAAGATCGTATGGAATGTGCTCGGCGCGCTGAGATGCCAGATGGCGGATCAGCTCGGACTTACCGACCCGAGCGTATACAAGTTCCTGTGGATCACGGAATTCCCTCAGTTTGAGTGGTCGGAGGAGGAGAACCGCTGGGTAGCTATGCACCATCCCTTCACCATGCCGATGGAGGAGGATCTCGAGTTCCTCGAATCAGATCCGGGCAGGGTGAGAGCGAAGGCTTACGATATCACATTGAACGGCTACGAGATCGGCGGCGGTTCGGTGCGTATCCACAGAAGCGATATTCAGGAGAGGATGTTCGAGGCTCTGGGCTTCACACCCGAGTCTGCAAATGAGCGCTTCGGTTTCCTTATAAACGCGTTCAAATACGGTGTTCCGCCCCACGCAGGACTGGCTTACGGCCTCGACCGTCTGATCATGCTCATGGCCAAGACCGACAATATCCGCGACGTCATCGCCTTCCCGAAGGTGAAGGACGCGTCCGATCTCATGAGCGAGGCACCGAATCTCGTAGACGAGAAGCAGCTTGAGGAGCTGTTCATAAAGGTTGTCGAGCCCGAGGATAATTGATAACAGTATACGGAGGCAGCCTCATGGGCTGCCTTCTTTGCAACCGGAGGAAGACATGTTAAATACCACTCTCATCCACGTGGAAAAGGACGGCAAGTATCTTATGATGCACCGTGTCAAGAAGGAAAATGACGTAAATCACGATAAATGGACCGGTGTAGGCGGCAAGTTCGAGGAGGGAGAGACCCCCGAGGAGTGCGCCGTGAGGGAGACTCTCGAGGAGACCGGACTCACCATCACCGACTACAGGCTGCGCGGCATCGTGACCTTCCTTAGCGATAAGTGGGAGGGCGAGTACATGTATGTATTTACGGCTGCGGGATTTACCGGGGAGCTTATCGATTGTGATGAGGGGACCCTCGAGTGGGTGGATAAGAGCGTGATACCCACGCTTCCCATATGGGAGGGCGATAAGCTGTTTTTAAAGGAGCTTATAGAGGACAGGGGCTTTTTCACCATGAAGCTCAGATACGAGGGGGAGACACTCGCGGAAAGTGAAGTGAAGCTGTACAGGTAGGGAGGTAAGCAAATGTTTGGTTTCGGAAAAAAGAAGGAGAACGCGCCGTCATTTAAATATGACCCGGCGCGTCATCGCGCCATAATACGCTGCAGTATCTGCACCGGCGAGCAGGTCGCCGGCTTTAAGGACAGGGAGACAGGATATTTCACTGAGATCTGCCTTGTAAGGAACGATGACGATATCGCCGAGTTCAAGAGAAGATACGGCTTGGACAGCGTGGAGAAGGTGTATTAAAGAAGCTGCTCAAGCAGAGCAGCTCACTTTCAAGTACAGGAATAATTACTTTCATTTCAATTCACGCTCTATTTCTTCAATAGACGGTAAAGTCCCTTTGAAATTCTCCGGCATAAGATCCGATAATTCATACTCAGATATACCTACCGGAGCATTTGAACTGTTCACCGCATACTGTGCCAGAACATTATCTAGACCTTCTCCAATTTGTCCCCCAACTTGGGGGATTATTTCTGAAAAATCAAATTGTCCCTCAACCTGAGGGATTGTTTCCTCGGCATAAAGTTTATAAAACTTGGTCATGTAATAGAAAAGCCTTTGGCATCCGGTAATTCTTTTCTAAGATCCGCACTTAAAGCATCAATGAATTTGCTTCCCCAACGGCTTTCCGCTTTCATCATTGTAATATCTCTTCCTAAATTCCAGTAAAATAACAGCATCTCCCGATTAACAGACATTGCAGCCTTAATCTGGCTGCTGCAATATCTTTTCTTAAGGCGTTTTTTTGGGGGGGGATCGGTCTGTCTGCGGCTTAATACATTTACAATTTGCCTATACCTTCTTGACAAAATAACTTGCAAAATGAATATGGGGGGAGTATAATGCAAGCGATACCAATGATGATCCGAAGGGGAGGAGAGTATGCATTACCTGAAAAAATCATTGTCTGTGTTACTTGCGGCAGCTCTTGTGGCGGGGACGATGTCCGGATGCTCGGAACTGAGTACGGATGACGACGGATATGTTTCCGAGAAGAAGGAGAAGAGCAAGAAGAGTACAACCGTGGGCGATGAAGAGGAAGATAAAGAGAAGGAGTCTGCGACCGGCGGTGGAGAGTCCAAAGATAAAGAGAAGGAGCATGAGACCGACAGGAGCACCTCGGATAATACCGACATAGAAGCCCCGACGGATGATGAATCCGGTGAGATGTCGGGTGTGGAGCTATACGTTAAGTTATGCTCTGAGGCGGAGAATGATTGTGATGGATGCGCATATGCCGCGGAATTTGCTCTGGCGGCACTGTCGCTTTCAACGAAGCTCAGCATGGTCGATACCTCGTGGATAGAGGACAGAAGCTCCACCACGAGCGGTATCTTTACACTTATGAACGACAAGCTGTTGCAGGTGCAGGACAAGTTCTATGAGCTGATGGATCACGACTGCAGCGCTCCTGAGTATTATGTGGAGAATATCCCGTGGGTGTTTGAAAAATATGAGGGATACTACAGTGGATACTGGAAGGGACTGGGACCATGCGGTCAGGGAACTTTCAGTGGTGTGAAGATGTACCACAGTGAGGTGGATCAGTATTCCCGTGCTTTTACAAGCACGTATGAGTACAGCGGTGACTGGAGATGCGGCGCTCCCGACGGGTACGGCGAGTACAGATACATACTTGTTCCGAATGAAAATGCCGAAGGCATAATGGCGAGAAAGCACTACGAGGAATTCTATTCGGGATCTATGAAGGCCGGTAAAAAGG
>DGVE01000131.1 GCA_002395865.1 Lachnospiraceae bacterium UBA4292
GTGTATCCCAGCCGGCCTTTCTCGGGACCTCGTAGCCCTTCATGGTGCGGTATCTCGGGATCATATCCTTGATGGTCCTCGTGAGCACGTGGCCGATGTGTGGCTTTCCGTTGGCCGTGGGCGGACCATCGTAGAACATGTACTGGGGATGCCCCTCGCGGCTCTCCATGCTCTTCTCGAAGATCCTGTTATCTCGCCAGAATTTCTCGACTCCTGCTTCTCTCTCAACAAAATTCAAATCAGTGCTTACCTTGCGGTACATATCATCCTCCGGAATAATTACTCCGCCAAAGCGGTAGTGGGCTCATCACCCTGTGCATTCTCATCGGGCTCGTTCGTCTGCTCCTGCCCAGGCTCCTCGTCTGTCGCCTGCTCGGACTCTTCCTGCTCCTGTGTCGTCTCAGCGTCGGTCCCGGGCTCCAAAGTCACGTCCTCAGATGTCTCGGGCGCCTCTGCAGTAGTCTCAGCCGTGGTAGCTTCCGCGGTAGTTGTCGTCTCGGCAGTGGTCTCCTCCTCAGAGTGCGCGCTCTTGCCCGAATACTTGATCTCAGCGAAATCATACTGAGCCAGGAGCTTCTCCTTCACTGAAAATACCGAACCGGAATCCGCGATGGCCTTGTACTTCTCCTTGAACTTATCTGCTCTTCTGTTCTCCAGCTCGGTTTCAATGGCGCTTGCCTTCGACTTCGCGTTGTCGTCATTTACACAGTATACGACATAGCATGCGGAATTGGTCTCATCGTAATACTTGTCGTAATCGCCTGTCTTCAGATTATTCCATGCCCATGTGGATATGCTCTCTGTGGCATCCTCCGCGGGCTTTCCGTATATCGCGGACTCGGAGCTTGAGAAGGTGTAATCCTTATCGCTCTCATGCAGCTTTTTCACCGTCTCCGCGGCATTACTCTTATTGGTGGCTACTGCAGTCTTGAGCTCACTCAAAACGGTATCGCCCATCGCCATGAGCTCGTCCTTGCCTATGGTCTTCGTCTCCTCAGCCTGAGTGGTCTCGGTAGAATCACCCGCCTCGGTCTCATCCGCAGCTGTAGTGCTCTCGGCGGTAGTGTCTGCCGGTGCGGCCGCGATGCGAACATAAGCTATCTCCGTGTATCTGAAATCCGCGTCATTTACAGTGGTATCTATGTCATCGGTGATCACCGTGTATGCCTTGTTGGCCAAGGCATTGTCCGTGATGACCTTTGTCGTGAGCTCTCTGGTAGCTCCCATCGCCTCTATGATGCCCGTATCGGTATCGTGGAAATACTCATCCACCGCGTCATTTACCTTCTGCTGCTCCTCGTCAGTCAGTGTGATGTTGTTCTTCTTCGCAAACTCGACCAGCGCGTAGGTCTGCCACAGTGACTGAAGCGATGACTGCTTCAGGCTCTCCCACATAGTCTTTCCTCCCGTGGTGAGGTCCGTTCCCTCGTAGAACTCCTTCAGCGTCTTGTAGTTCGTGTAGTACGCGTAATAGTTTTCGAAATAGTAATCGTAGGTCACCTGATTCATCTTGACATAGTAGTTGATCTCGTCAAAATAAATATTAGTGCTTCCGAACGTGGCACCCACGGTCTTTGAATACTCACTCTGCGTCAGCTTGGCATAGCAGCCTGTCAGCGACGCGCCTGCAATTCCTGCGGCAAGGCAGATGCCCGCAGCTCTTTTTGACTTCATGTTCTTAACTTCCTCCTTTTTCCGCGCGAAGTTCGCACACGGAATCTATGCTACTATAGCACTTTTTATACAAGCTGGCAACATATTTTTTTATGGGAGCACGTCAGAGGATTTCGTGGTGAAAAAAACACCCGAGATGGCCTGTTAATTTGACTGATACTTTACTTTACGGAAATCAGACTTTTGATTTTTGATTTGACTTTTTGTCCTGTTATCCATATAATAATGAAACACGAACAACGTCCACATGTATCAAAACTGGAATAAAGAGGAAAAATCATGACTTGGGGAAGAGTATTCTGGATAGATATTTGCTGGATAGGCGGAACGATACTGCTTTATACTGTGATATCCCTTATCGACAAACTGCTGAGATTTATTGACCACAAGGGCTGGAACGATCTTAGCAATCTGTTTCTTTGCATCTTCTTTACAATGTTTCCGCCGATATGCTTTACTTTTGGTTTCCTTTGTTATTCTGTCGCGGGGCATGGTATTTGGTGGCTGATACTGATGTTTTTGCTGATTGCGGCCGTGATTCTCGTGATTCCTTATATCGTGATCGAAGCAAGGATAATGAAGACTGTGAAAAAATACCGTGACAGGCTGGAAGGTGTAAAAGGGCACAGACAGAGAACAGCCAGCGTATGCTGTATGGAGCAGGCAGACGCGATCGGATATGAAGCTTTTCATAAAAGGTTTATTAAAGAATGGGGCAGAAGCAAAAAAAGTGATTGCAGCGAGTATCGGATACGGTGCCATTACATCTTTTGCATGGTGAACATCTTAATGGGGAAATTCGGTGGGTTTTACAGGAAAGTACCCGAGAAGGCAAAAAAAAATTATATCGACCGCATCATCAGATATCAGCATGACAGATTTCCGGTAACGGCAATGAGCAGCGGCAAAGACACAGTTGCTGAAAACGCTGAACAGATAACTGGCTGGGAGATAAAGAGAACAGAATACAATAATAGACCGGTCTTTTATATCTATATAGATTTTATGGACGGCTTTACAGGCGTTATAAGGTTTTCTATAAAGAACAAGGGATGGAATTATGTGTCAAAAAGCATGCAGGACGAATACAACTGTGCACTTGCGTGCCGATGAATGGTATTATGGGTATATTGCATTATTCGTTTTATTGTTCTATTTTGAAAATGGGCGCTTTCAGGCAGTAAGGACAGGCCTTTGGACGATACATTTGACACATGGGGTCTTTGTTTTTTGAGGGAGGTGATTTTTTTATGAACAGAAAAACTGTCATGTCAGTGCCGGCAGCCTGTTTTTGGACAGTCATCACAGTATGCGTTCTTGGTATTGTCATAGGTTCTTTTTGGGATTTTGAGATTAATGCCGTATTGGCCAATAAAACGGAACTGGGGTCATTTTTTGCCACCTATGGTTCTTACTTTTCATATTGCCTGTATCCGGCAGCAGGAGCCTGCCTGTATTCTGGACTTAAAAAGAAAGGCGATGGATATCGTTTGCTTGCCTGGACGCTTTTGATAGTCGGTTGGTTCATGGCAGTATATTATTCCAACAGCTATAACGGAAAGGCTGTCCGGGCGCTTTTTGGATACACGGCAGGAGAATCATCCGCAGTTCTGTCCGTTTTCAGCTGGCTGTTCTGGGCTGTTTTGTACAGCTGGATTCCTTTTGTTATGATACGGTTGGCTGACAGCAATGATCCGGACAAGCTGATCGCGGTCGGTGCTGCTATCCTCATTGCGGGTATTGCGGCAGACAGCATTAATCTTTGGCTTAAACAGGTTGCTTCACGCCCGAGGTATAAGTATCTGATAACGCTTGAGGATCCGAGATCCGAATTTCGCAGCTGGTGGCAGATGATCCCAAATCTTGCCGGCAGTGATGACAGCTTTAAAAGCTGGCCCAGCGGCAATATGACTATTGCGAGCATGATGTTTTCGCTTCCGATGCTGACCGATGTGATGAAAAAGCGAAGCTTTAAAAAGAACATGACAGCCTTTGTGCTTGCTTGCGTCTTTGTAATTATCTACGGTTATAACAGGATCCATATGACCAATCATTTCCTGTCGGATGTATGCTTTGGAGTATTGATAACATATCTTATCTACTCGCTTGTAAGTACGGCATTTCTGCGCCCGCTTAGACTGCGTTGACAGGTTCTGTCGGCTGCAGCAGGATGCCATATCCGTCAATTTATAGCCTTTATCCGTGCAAATGACAATCCCTTCATGCCTGCGAGCCTGAAGCCTATGGTGAGTATCTGCATCACGCTCACCTCCGCAAACGCGAACACCATGCACAGCGCTCCGGCCTCTATCGATATATCCGCGAGATCAAAAAGTGACCGGAACACATTTCCCGCCAGGAAAAATCCCACAATGCATACCACAATTACGGTGATCCTCCATTTATTGAGCGGTCGCGCAAGGTTGAACAGTATCAAAAATCCCACGGCCGACAGAAGATAGGTGCTCGCCTTGCCCACATCGGCTGCGTCTATGTCAAAAAGCATCGCAAAAAGCTGCATGCTGACTATCGCAAAAAAGGACGTGAGCGCTGCCGGAAGCGCTCCGGAGAGCGTGCGGCTGATGAAGCCTCCCTGCTGCTTCCTCTCATTAGCCTCAAACGCCAGCAAAAACGCGGGCAGTCCTATATTGAACGCGGAAATGAGTGACACCTGCGTGGGCTGCAGCGGGTACGCCATCTGCGCACACAGGGAAAACAGCGCCATGAGCAGTGAAAATATATTCTTGTAAAGAAAGAGGATCGCACTTCTGGTGATGTTGTTGATATCCCTTCTGCCCTCGGAAACTATCTGCTTCATGTGCGAAAAGTCCGAATCGAGGAGCACCACCTGCGCAGCCTGCCTGGCCGCGTCGCTTCCGCCGCCCATGGCTATGGAGCAGTCCGCCTCCTTCATTGCGAGAATATCGTTCACGCCGTCGCCGGTCATGGCCACCTTCAGTCCGTTGCCCCTCAGTGCCTCCACCAGCTCCTTCTTCTGCTCTGGCTTCACGCGCCCGAATACTGTATAGAGCATGGCGGCATCTTTTATCTTTTCGGGAGTATTGAGTGTGGACGCATCCACATATCTGTCCGCATTCTCTACACCGGCCTGCGTCGCTACTCTCGATACAGTCAGAGGGTTATCCCCCGATATAACCTTTATCTTTACACCCTGCTGTGCAAAGCCCTTAAATGTGTCTCTTGCATTTTCGCGTATCTCGTTATGCAGCGCGACAAACAAAAGCGGTACGGTCTCTTCGCCCGAGACCTTTACGAAGGCCAGGACCCTCTTGCCCTGTCCCGTGCGCTCTTCTATGGCTTTTTTATAGGCGGACATCGCGCCCTCATCCATCAAAAACTCCGGAGCGCCCAGCCTGTATATGCAGTCTTTGCACTCTATCTGTGAATACTTGGTCTTTGATGAAAAGGGCATCACCGAGACCGCGTCCAGCTTACCTCGCTCACCGAAATGCTCCCTCATGGCTTTCATGGTGATATTCGCGTCGGGAACCGTATTTATATACGATCTGAGTAGATCGGCCGCTTTACCGTCCGCCTCGATAAATACCTCGCTGACCTTCATAACATCGCTGGTAATGGTTCCGGTCTTGTCGACGCAAAGAACATCCACCCTCGCGAGCATTTCCACGCTCTTCATGTCATGCAGCAGTACGTGACTCTTCGCAAGACGCGCCGCAGAAAGCGCAAGCGCTATGGTGACTAAGAGATACAGTCCCTCGGGTATCATGCCCACGACCGCTCCGACCATCGAGCTGACCGATGGTGCGAGTTCTTCGCCCTTTACATAATACGACTGATAAAACAGTCCGAAGCCCACGGGTATGATAAGTATGCCCGCCACTTTTACTATTCGCTCTATGGCGTTTATCATCTCGGATCTGGACGTCTTATGTGCCTTGGCCTTTTCGGTGAGCTTCGCCGCGTACGAATCTGCTCCCACATGGGTAAGCCTTGCCGTAACACTTCCGGACGCGATAAAGCTTCCGGACTTCAGCTCGCTGCCCTCTTTCTTCTCCACCTCGTCGGCTTCACCGGTGAGCAGGGATTCATTTACACCCGCCTCACCCGATACCACTACAGCGTCGGCGGGTATCTGCCGACCCGATGGCAGTTCTATAACATCGCCCTGCACCAGATCCTCCGAAGCTACCTTCACCAAAGCTCCGTCCCTGTACGTGTCATATTCCGACACGTCTAAAAGAGCCAGCTCATCCAACACCTTCTTCGCCTTCAGCCGCTGGATGATACCTATGAATACGTTGGCTATGATCACGACCATGAAGGTGAGGTTTTTGAATGAACCCGTGATTATCAAAAGCACCGACAGGAGGCAGAATATAGCGTTAAAGTATGTAAATACATTCTGAAACACTATCCTGCCCACGCTGTCCTGCGATCCGGTTCTTATCCTGTTATTCTTCCCCTCACCGGCCAGTCTCTGTGCCTCCCCGGAGGTAAGCCCCATCATATATGTCATCCTTTCGTCAGTTATTCTATAAGCGTCTCCAGCGTCTCGAAGAGTGTCTCGTTGTCGATCGGCTTGCTCAGGTGAGCGTTCATGCCCGCCTGCAGGCTTCTCTGTACGTCCTCGTCGAAGGCATTGGCCGTAAGTGCTATGATCGGTACGCTCTTCGCGTCCGGCCTGTCGAGCGCCCGAATGTGCGTCGTGGCTTCGAGTCCGTCCATCTCAGGCATCCTTATATCCATGAGCACGGCGTCGTAGAAGCCCGCCTCGCTCCTCGTGAAGAAGTCCAGAGCCTCCCGTCCGTTGACCGCGTGATCCACACTCATGCCGCGCATGGAGAGCACCATCGTCATGATCTCCGCGTTTATCGGAACATCCTCCGCCAGAAGGATATGCTTTCCGTTAAGTTCCGTCTTCTCCCTCCTGCCCTTCGCGGCGTTCTTCTTCATCAGAGCGCTTCTGAACTCCTCGATGATGTTTGCCGCAAAAAGCGGCTTGGCGATAAAGCTGTCCACGCCTGCGTCCACCGACTCCTCGAGCACATCGTCCCAGCGGTACGCGGTTATTATGATTACCGCGGACTCATGCCCCACGATCTGCCTTATCCTCCGCGTTGTCTCTATACCGTCCATATCAGGCATCTTCAGGTCGACCAGTATCAGATTGTAGGGACTTGACCTCGCGTGTCTGAGCCTCACCATCTCTATCGCGTCCGCGCCCGAGTGGGCTATCTCGCAGGAAATGCCTATCTTCTCGAGCACCAGCTTCGCGTGCTCGCACGCCACCGGATCGTCGTCGATCACAAGCACGCTCATCGCGTTCGGATCTATCACCGGATCGTCGCCGCCGGCACCCAGCTCCGAATCCATAAGGGTCACCGTCACATAGAAGGTGGTTCCCCTTCCCTTCTCGCTCTTTACCTCTATATTGCCGTTCATCATCTCGACGATGCTCTTCGTGATCGCAAGTCCCAGCCCCGAGCTTCCGTAGCGGTTGGTCGCGGAGGAATCCTCCTGGCTGAACGAGTCGAATATGTGCGGTAGGTAATCGCTGCTCATACCGATACCTGTATCGGCCACAGTGAAGCGCAGAGTGGTCTTTTTATCAAAATGCGCCGTCCTTTCTACGCTCAGCTCGATACTTCCTCCCTCGGGCGTGAATTTCAGCGCATTGCCGATGATATTTATCAGCACCTGCTTCAGCTTCATGCTGTCGCCTATATAGTGCTCGTCCACGGAGCCGTTTATACGGCAGTTGTAGTGAAGCCCCTTCTCCGCGCTCTGCCCGGAGAACATCGTATTGATCTCCTCCAGCAGCTTTGAGAAGGAGAACTCCTCACTCTTTAAGGTCATCCTGCCGGCTTCTATCCTCGACATATCCAGTATGTCATTTATAAGATTCAGCAAATGGTTCGCGGAGGTACCTATCTTCTCCAGATACTCCCTCGTCTGAGCGGATATGTCGGGATCCGACAGGGCAATGCTGTCGAGGCCTATGATCGCGTTCATCGGAGTCCTGATCTCATGGCTCATATTCGAGAGGAATACCGTCTTCGCCTTGCTCGCCTCCTCGGCTGCCGTGAGCGCGTCCGAGAGAGCCCGGCTCTGCTCTATAAGCCTGTCCTGCAGCACCTTCCTGCGTTCGAGCTCATCACTCTTCACGCGTTTTTCCGCCTCGGCCTTCTCCTTCTCGATCTCCAGCTGTCCCGCTCTCTTGTTCTGGTAGAATAAAAGCCCGAATATCAGGAGCATCACCACTGCCGTCAATGCGGTCTGTATGAGGCATCTGACTATTATCGAGCCCGATACCGAACCTATCTTATCGCTGATCACGCTCTCGCGTATGAGATATGTCAGCATCCAGTCGGTGCCTGCCACGGGCGCATAGGACAGAGTCTCCTTTACGCTCTCTCCATTTGCGTTATATACAAATGACGCATAGCCCTTGACGCCGTTTTCAAAGTCCGACCTGACCCCGGCCGCCGTTTTGTCACCGTCAAACACCGCATTCTCCAGCGCTTCGAGAAGATTGTCCTCGCTCGCGAGTCCTCCCAGGACCATATCCGTCAGGGCGCGTCCGCCTGCCGTGTAGATATTGCAGAAGGTGGTGTCGTTATTGTCCGACTTAAGCGATACGCCCTCGAGCATGGTGTCCATGTCGATCTCCATGAAGCATACGACCAGCGTCCTATCCCCGAGGGTGATCTTATCCACCGGCACCGCGATGATGACCTTCTTCTCCTCGCCCGGCGTATCCTTCACGGATATCTCGGGCTCAGAGATATTCTTATAGTCAATGCCGTAGTCGCCGATATTGCTCTGTGTGCCCAGCGAGGTATATATGAGTCCCTCTGTGTCAATGAACGCGAACTTATCCAGCGTGTAGAGCTTTTTCATCCTCGCCTGATAATTCTGCAGCTTCTCCACATCCGACAGATCCTCATCCGTCATAAGGCCGACAGCGACCTTCAGGTTGGAAATATTCCTCTTAAGGGCGGCTGATACCACATGCTCGCGTCTTCCGGTCATCTCATCGAGATACAGAAGGCTCACAGAGCTCACCGCGCTCTCGGTATCATGCTTCGCCCTCTGCCCCGTCCAGAGAGTTCCGAGGATCATTATGACCGCGACGATCATTCCGCCCGCGATTGCCACGGGTATGATTCTCTTTCTGTTTGCATTCATAGTCTTATCCTGTGTCGATCCATTTAGAGCCACGCCATTATTATTCGCTCCAAAAGGCGTGGCCTGCATACTGAAGGCTTTCACAAAAAAGCTTTACAGTACCTGCAGAGCCTTAAGCCTTTCAAGCTGCTCCATAGCCTGCGAAATAAGTCCGGTATAATCGGTGTCTGTTCTGCTCCTAAGCAGCTCCGTTATCTCACTCACCGGCTTCGTCAGCGGGTCGAGGGAAAGATTAGCGTACATTCCCTTCAGCGCGTGGGCCGTCTCAAACGCAGCCGCCCGATCCCCGTCCTCTATCTGCCGCTTAAGAAGAGGCAGTCTGTCATCCTCCAGCGCCATGGCGACGAGCTTCAGATAAAAGCTCTCCTGTCCCATGCATCTTTTCAGGCCCTCGTCGACATTCGCGCCGAATTCCTTCAGTGTATCAGTGCTCAGCATCATCAGCCCTCCAGCTTTGCCCTTATATGCTTTTCAAACTCCTGCGCGGGCACGGGTCTCGAGAAATAATACCCCTGTATCACATCGCAGCCAATGCCCTTCAAAAGCTTCATCTGCTCCTTTGTCTCAACGCCCTCCGCTATGACAGGCACCTCGAGAAGTCTCGCGATATCTATCATAATCTCCACAAGGCGCAGACCCTTCGGATCCCTCTCTATATTTCTTATGAATTTCATATCCAGCTTCAGAGCGTCTATCGGCAGTACTGTGAGCATGTTCAGGGAGGAATACCCGCACCCGAAATCATCCATCTCTATCTTAAATCCCCTGTCTCGAAGGGCGGCCACCGTATCCACTATCTGCTGTGAATTGTCCGTGTAGGCGGACTCCGTTATCTCAAGCAGAAGGTTTTCGGGTATCAGGCCATTTTTCTGTGTGATCTCGCAGAGTTCTTCGCCCAGCTGTGGATCGAATATGTCGACTCTGGAGACATTTACGGAAACCGGTATGGTCGCACCGAACTCATCCCGCCATCTCTTTATCTGGGCTGCCGCCTCGTTCCATACATATCTGTCCAGCCTGTGGATGAGACCGTTGTTTTCAAAGAGCGAGATGAACTCACCCGGGCTCACCATCCCGAACTCTGGGTGTTCCCAGCGCACGAGCGCCTCCGCGCTTGTGAGCACCGGCTTGTCACCGGTCACATTGTATTTTGGCTGATAATATACCTTGAACTGTTTTTCAGCCAACGCCTTATCCATATCGTTGATAAGGTGTTCCGAATGCATCTCCCTGTTATGTATCTCTGCATTGTAGAAAGCATAGTTCGTGGCATAGCTGTTTCTGAGCTTATGGCATGCCAGTCTTGCGCAGTCGAAGCGATGCTCGATATCGCCCGCGCGTCCGTCGTCCATGTAGATGCCCATCCGGACGCTTATCTTCCCGTCGCCCAGACTCTCATCTATCATCTGCACATATCCGGATATCGTATCCTTCAGCTGCTCGTCGTGCGGCAGATAGATGCCGAAGCTGTTGCTTCCCGACCTGCACGCCAGACCTCCTGTGCTCTGCACCATCTCGTGTATTCCGTCGCCTATTCTCTTGAGGACCAGATCGCCGTACTCCCTGCCGTAGAGCTCATTGACCACATGAAAGCGGTTGATATCGAGCACTATCGCGTCCATCGGCATATTGTCGTTGAGCGCATCCAGCCTCTTGCCGTACTCTATGAAGAACTCCTTGTTGAACAGTCCCGTGAGCGCGTCCCTCTCGGTCTCATGTATGATCACGCTGGACTCGGCCAGCTCGATGGAACGCCCCACCCTGGCCCTTATGACTTCGGGCACCTCGTAGGGCTTCGTGATAAAGTCGGCCGCTCCCAGCTGAAGGCTCTTAACCTCCGCTTCCTTTTCTGAGGTGAGCACTATCACGGGTATGCGACGCAGTTCCCCGTCCGCCCTTATGATCTCCAGAAGGCTGTAGCCGTCCATTTCGGGCATATGCAGGTCAAGAATGACAAGACTTATCGACTTGTCCTTTCTCATGATCTCCAGCGCCTTCACACCGTTCTCGGCGTATTTGACCTCGTAGAGATCCTGCAGCATGTACCCCAGCATCTCCCTCTCGATCATCTCATCGTCCACGATGAGTATCGTCCTGTGCAATCCTTTTTTTCTCTCCAGAAGCTCGTGCATATTCTCCCTCCGGGTACGTATTTATTCAGGTCGTGACCTCTCCCGCAAGCACCCTTTTATAATCCTCGAGATTCTTCCTCAGAAGCTCGGGCGTGTTCAGTTCATACGGACAATGCTCCGTACATTTCCTGCAGTTTACACAGTTTTCTATCTTCGCCATCTCCGTCTGCCACTTATCGGACAGCCATCCTGCCGATGGCGCGCGGCGAAGCATCAGAGACATTCTCGCGCAGTTGTTTATCTGTATCCCCATGGGGCAGGGCATGCAGTAGCCGCAGCCTCTGCAGAAATCTCCCGCAAGGGTCTCTTTCTCCTTCTCGATAAACTCCCTTATCCCGCCGTCGTACAAAGGCACATCATCCATGTATGAGAGCCACTCTTCGAGCTCGCTCATCCTCTGGATGCCCCATATCGGCAGGACGTTGTCGTATTCCGCCATAAATGCCATAGCGGCATCCGAGCGGTCTATAAGTCCTCCCGCCAGGCCTTTCATGGCAATAAAGCCGATGTTCTCCCTTCGGCAGGTCGCTGCCAGCTCGACCTCGCGCGCTGATGCAAGATACGAAAACGGGTACTGGAGCGTCTCATAGAGGCCGCTCACAGCGATCTCCTCGGCCACCTTTATCTTGTGAGCTGTGATACCGATATGCCTTATCTTTCCCTGTTTCTTCGCCTCGAGCATGCACTCATACATTCCCGTGCCGTCCCCGGGGGCGTAGCATCTGTCGGCCATATGCAGCTGATATACATCTATATAGTCTGTCCCGAGCGTGGTCAGGGAGGTATCAAGATCCCGCCTGAAGTCCTCCGGTGTCTTCGCCATGGTCTTCGTCGCGATAAATATCCTGTCCCTCAGCCCCGCCTCGGAAAATGCCATCCTCAGCTTCTCCTCGCTGTTTGAGTAAGCCCTCGCGGTATCAAAGTAGGTCATGCCGCCCTCATACGCTCTTCGCAGTATCCTGACGGCCTCCGCGTGCTCCACTCTCTGTATCGGCAGTGCCCCGAACGCGTTCTGAACGGTCTCTATACCGGTCCTGCCCAGTGTGATCTTCCTCATAAATTCTCCCTACTCCGGTTCAAGCCCGTTTTGTCTCTTTTCAAACATTACATTTACGCTATTTTAGCATAACTGCCCAAAAAACACAAACAAAATCAATGCGTTTATCATTGATTCAACAGCGAATCCACGAGAACCTCGTAGTCGTCCGCGCCCCGCGCTCCCACGGCCTCCTCGCCGACTATGTGTCCCGTACGGTCCACAAAATAGGTCGTCGGGACATACATCGCGGGAAATGTGTCGTCAAATGTCTCCCACGGCATAAGATTCAGATAGGTCACGCCCGTATCGCTTATTATCGACTTCGCATCTGAAATATGCGAGGTGTCCTCAGTGCCGTAGATATCACAGACCACGCCGATGATCGCGCACCCCTTATCCTTAAGCCTGCCGCTGAGCACCTCCAGCTCCGGCATCTCGCCTATGCAGGGGCCGCAGAAGGTCGCCCAGACATTCACCATCGTGAGCTCATTGCTTCCGAAGATATCCTCTGCGCTCACCTGTTTGCCGTCCAGATCGAATGCTGCGAACTCTATGCCGTCGTACTGCGCGTCCCGGTCGGTGGAAGCCGTCTGCGCCCTCTCATCAGCCTCCGCTGTGGTCGATGACGGATTTAACAGTTGCTGTGAGCAGGCCGAAAGCACAAGGGCAGTCGCGACCGATATTATTGTATTTATCAATTTTCTTCTCATGATCTATATAATATTTTCCTTTTCTTTGTTATCAGCAGCGGTGCATTCTGCCTTCGCCCCTCTTCCTGTCACTGTAAATGACAGCGCCTTCATCGGGCAGACTCTCATGCATTCACCGCATCTTATGCACTCGGGACTGTTGGGATGCTTCGCGGGATCCACATTCATGGGGCACATCCGCGCGCATGCGCCGCAATCCGTACATTTATGTGTATCCACCCTCATCCGCACTATGCTGACCTTTGAGAACAGCGCGTAAAAGGCGCCGAGAGGGCAGATATATTTGCAGAACGGCCTGTAGATAAACACCGATGACAGAACACACAGCACAAGAAGCAGAAACTTCCACTGAAACAGCCAGCCCAGTGTCGGGCGAAGCACATCATTCAACAGCACCAGCGGGATACCGCCCTCGAGCGTTCCCACAGGGCATATGTATTTGCAGAAGAACGGTTCTCCCGCTCCGTATTCATCCCTGTAAAACAGCGGCAATCCTATGACGAGCACCGCCAGAACCGCGTACTTCAGATACCTGAGCCCCCTGTCCAGCCTGTCCGGTATCTTCAGCTTCGGCGTGGGGATCCTATACAGCAGCTCCTGCAGCAGTCCGAACAGGCACAGCCAGCCGCATATAAATCTGCCCACGAAGAGGCCCACCGCCATCAGAAACCCCGCCACATAGAAGGGAAATCCTCTGTGCCTGGCCGAAAGCGTCGACTGAAGCGCTCCTATTGGACACGCTCCGAGCGCCCCCGGACACGAATAGCAGTTCATACCGGGCACGCAGAAATGTTTGAGCGGTCCCTTGTATATCCCGCCGCCTGGCATGAAGCCCTTCACGTACGCATTTGTTATCAGGCCCCACATAGCCTGCACTGTCTTCCTCACATGCTTAACCAAGGCCTATACACTCCATACATATCTTAACGGCCTTCGCCATGACCGCCTCAGCCTCCCCCGTCAATGCGCCGTATGAGCACATCGCCAGAGCCGCCAAAAGCATCGCCACGCTCAGCCACCCGGGAAATTCTTTTTTCATACGCTTTTTCCTCGTTTTTTGGTAACTATTCAGCACCCGCGCAGTACAGTCACGTGCTCTCGCGTCTGGCCCTGTTCCAGCGGATGAGAGCCATCCCTATGATGATGACATAGCCGACGATGCTGAGTGCCTCCGGAACCTCGTGAAGGAACAGGATGCCCCACAGCGCGGCAAATATCACCTGCATGTAGTCGAATACCGAAAGCTTTTTCGCAGGCGCAAAACGGTACGCGTTGGTGATGGCAAACTGTGCCGCCGCCGCAGAAAGCCCCGCAAGCACCATGAACAGAAGCTGCTGCGCGCTCATTGCCACATACCCAAACAGCAGAAACGGCAGCGTCAGAAGACACGAGAAAGCCGAAAAGCATGTGACTATTACAGTGGGGCGCGCCCCATGACCGGTGGCTCTTCTCAGAAAGACGTACGCCGTGCCCGCGCCGAAGCCCCCGTAGAGCCCCGCAAGCGCCGGCACCAGTGTCACATTGCTGCCGCTCGGGCGGATGATAAACAGCGCCCCGCAGAAAGCTGTCACCGTGGCGATCACGTCCAGCCTCGACGGCTTCTCCTTCAGCACCGGGATGGATATCAGTATCGCATAAAAAGGCGACAGCTTGTTCAGCATATTCGCGTCCGCCAGATTCAGCCTGTCAATGGCATAAAAATTCGCGATAAGCCCTGTAGTCCCGAACAGGCACCGCAGGAAAACGTCCCTCCGGGTGCCCTTCGGGAGAGAGAGCTTCTCCCGCTTTACCGCCAGCGTCCCGAGCGCTATCACCAGTGCGAAGGCATTGCGGAAGAAGGCCTTCTCCATGGTGGGAAGGTCGCCGGCCAGCCTCACGAAAAAGGTCATGAATGAGAACCCCATCGTGGCGATAAGTATGCAGATGATTCCTTTCAGCTGAGCCTTCAAATCACTTTCTCCCGTCATTGTAATCATAAAACATCTCATCCAGCAGCTTATCGAGCCCCGACCTGTCTCCAAATGCCGCGAAAAGGAGCGTGCCCGCATTCTTTGCAATCAGCTTAAAATAAAGCCAATCTCCCATGTCGTCGAATTTGCGGGTGGAATTGATAAGATAATTCTTCTTAAGAGTCGTATATTTCTTTCCGTGGGCTTTTCCGTACTTTTTCAGCAGCTTCGCCGTGGCCACGTCCTCCATGGCCTTGATATCCGCAAAGCCCCCTATCGCATCGAATGTGCTCTTATTCGCCCAGAAGATGCCCGAATAGAGTCCCGTAAGCTTAAATGATATTCTGCACATCATGTCGTTCAGCCAGAGCGCAAATGAATATCTCTCAAAGCGTATGGGAGCGCCTCCACCGATAAACTCACCGCTTTTTATGAGCCTGTAGACCTCCGACAGCGTCCCCCGCGTCATGCGGTTATCCGCGTCGATGGTCACTATGACCTCCCCACGGGCCGCAGCGATCCCTGCGTTTCGCACCTTCGCTATGCATCTGTCCTCGTTGATCACGGTCCGCGCTCCGGCCTCATGAGCTATCTGACGAGTCCTGTCCGTGCACCTGTTGCATACGACGATGACCTCCGTATTGCCTGAGAAATACAGAGCAGAGCGCTTTACCGAATCTATGCATCTTTTGATATAATTTTCTTCGTTATGTGCCGGTATTATCACAGATATATGTATCTTTTTACCCATTCTCATCATAACCTCTTCATGTTCTTCTTCGGCATCAAAGGATGTCCAGAAGTCTTATCAGCTCATCCGCGACACACCCGGCCATGTACAGCTTGTACGCGTATCTCGAAGGCCGGGGCGGGACCATGCAATGAAAAGTCTGCGTCCCTTCACGCGTCGCGATCGCGAAAAACACCTCACCCGGAACACTGTCCGCATTGGCGGGGTCCGTATTTGCGAAGCTTCCCGTGATGCCTATGCCGATGTCCGCATCGTATGCCTTACGGCAGGCATCTGCCATAGCATAAGCCGTCCGGGTCGAATATACTCCGTACTCCTCTATTATATCCGCGCTCACCCCGCAGCGTATCTTGCTCTCATTGCTGTAGGTGATAAAAGCCCCCTTAAGGACAGCCGATGCGCCCTCCGTATCGGTTATCAGCGACGCTATCTGCCCCGAGGTGCAGCTCTCCATCGTGGTTATCGTACACCCGCGGCTGATAAGCGCCTTCGTTATCATTTCATATCTCGCGCGTACCGCTTCCTCGGAAACGATCGTGCTGCGCGTACTTCTATCGTCCATTACTGTTTCTGCCTCCGAATAACCACTCCTGCTCCGCAAGCTTCTCCCTTCCGTCGTGATCCTCGGGAGCATGGTGCAGAAGCTTCTGCCTGTGTCCCTCGTCCTCATCGAGCTCGTAGGGTTTCTCAAGCCCAGCGTCCCATAGGGCAATGGTGATGGTCCTCCTTATGGTGCCGGATGTCAGAAGACTCTCTGCCCCCAGCGCTCTCAGCTGGTCGTTCAGACTGCCGTCGTGCTCCGCCAGATAGAACCTGATTCCCCTGTCGCGAAGCTTTTTATCCAGTATGCCTATGAGCGCCGTAGTGACTATGCCCGACAGTATCGGCACCGGCAGATATCCTATGAGCGGTGTCGCAAAAAGCAGAATAAAGAGCATGCAGACCGATGCCGCTACCGACATGACCTGCTATCTGCGCATAACCCATGGAAATGGGTATGGATACGAGCGCGATGACCACTCCCGACAGTATATCCTTCCCCCACCTGATGCTTTTCGGTTCGGTCCTTATCTGTGTAAAAAGCCTCATTGCTCCCCCAAATACTTTTCTTAAGCCGCAAGGCTCAATCAACTTCCTCGTAGCTTCTCGCCATGATCTGCCTGTTGATTATATACACATCCCCCGGATCCTCCGCTCTCGCGGCAAGATAATCCCCCGGCTTTCCGAGCAGATAGCTCTCGCTCCACGGCACGAATACCTTCGTGCGCACCTCAAGCTCCCTCGCCCGAATGCAGGATCCTTTCTTAGGAATACATACCTTCGCGTAGTCGGTCAGCTGCTTTCTGTCGTCCTCGCCGATGCTTATCGCTCTCACCGCCGCCTGTACCGTGGGCGCATACTCGCCGCTGTATACGTACGGCTCATCGATAGGCGTATTGTGAGCCAGAAAATAGCTCTCGTCGTTCTTGTAGACCTCCCCCTCGATACCGATGACAAAATATGTATCCGACCTAACCGTAAACCGCACATCGCCCTCGAGCATCCTTACAGACACCATCGTCCCCTCCGGATACAGATCCGTGGCCTTTACATAGCCCATGGGGAGGCACTTTTTTCTGTACATTTTTTCACCCGAAAGATCGGGCACATTTTCGGAGCCGGCGTAAATAAACACCTGGTTTCTGAAATACTCCTTCATCCTGAACCTGAGCACGGCGTGCGCTGCCTGCGCAGTATCTGTCGCGGTATCACCAAACAGCCTGCAATACTCCTCGTTCAGAAGGTCCTCCACTAAAAATCCGCCGGATTTTCGCATATGTCCGCCGCCCGAGCCGATGCCGTCGGTCATATACGCAGCCAGCTCATCCGCTCTGGTCTCCCTCTCGCAGCTTCTCACCGAGAGCTTCACGCCGTCATCCACTGCGCAGAAAGCCGCACAGCAGCCTATGGAATCCACCTCTATCAGGGCGTCACTGATGATGCCAAGTATGTTCGGATCGCATTTTTCCGCCTGTGCTATGGCGAAACCGCAGTCCTCCTCATAATCCACTTTGGACATCGCCTTGCCCGCTATGAGCAGCTCCTCCTGCGAGAGGTTGCTGTTCTCAAGCAGCATGAGGATGCTTCTGTTCAGGCAGAATTCCAGCTCGTCACGCATATCCCTGTCCTTCGGGTGCCTGATCTCCTGAAACTTGCCCGTATCCGAAAAGAGTCCGTAGTACAAAGCGGTGGCCAGTGACATGTCATTCGTCACGGGAAATCCCTCGCTCTTTAACATATCCCATACGACAGTCGCGCAGGAGCCGTAGTTTTCCCTGATCTCATTCATGAAGGGAAGCGCCTCTCCCCCGTCGCTCTTTAAGCTGTACTCCCTGCGAAAGCCGGGCATGTGGTGGTCTATCACGGCCACATTTTCCGCCTCGAAACGCTGCACATTCTTTTCCGTGTACTGGCAGTCCACGGTAATGAGGAGCCCCGGTCTCTCATCGAGCCTCGTCACATGCTCCATCGGAACAGCAAGCTTCTCAAGCATCAGAAGGAGATTCTTCTTCGATACGGCATTTTTACCGCCGTATATCATTCGCACATTCCTGCCCGCAGCACGGAAATACAGATAGAGGCCGTATGCGCTCGCGATGGCATCGGCGTCAGGATTATCGTGTCCCTGAATCACTATATGATCGTATCTGAGAAGCTCTCTCAATAACATATTCCGTACTCAGCCTTTCCGAAGGAGACCGGATGTGTATAATACACCCGCTTTCACAATCCTATTCTAAATGATATCTTCAAAAAGTCAAGAAGCCATCCACCCATTCGTCGGCCTATATCGCTCAAAAAATATAAACACATGCTTGTAATCTTTTGCTTGTAATCTTTTTCAATCATGATAAAATAATAACGGACGTCAGTCCGGGCCCGCGCTCCGGTCACGTCCGGACTTTTTGCCATAACCGGCACTGAGAGGATATGCCATGACAGCTGATCGCAGTGGGATCACCGATGTGTTCCTGAGCTACTCATCAAAGGATAAAACGACGGCGGATGCCGTGGTCTCGGATCTCGAAGACCACGGCATAAAGTGCTGGTATGCTCCCAGGGACATCATGCCCGGGCAGGAGTGGGTCAGCGCCATCAATGACGCGATAAAGGGCTGCAGGCTGTTCATTCTCCTCTACACCGACCGCTCGAACGAATCCGGACAGGTCGCGAACGAGATTGCTCTGGCATTCAACTCCAAAAAGACCATCATACCCTTCAAGCTCTCGGATGCTTCCATGAGCAGTGAGCTCGAGTACTACCTGACGCGTGTCCAATGGCTCGACGCGGTAAATGTTCCTTACGATGAGGGCATCGAGCGGCTCAGGACATATACGGAAAAGATCCTGGCCGGAGAAGCTCCCGCAGGGGCTGCGAATGCAGCGGATGCGGGGACCCGAAGGAAGCGACCCATCAGAATTCTCTTACCTGTCATTATCATTATCACGATCACCATACTTGCCGTGATACTGCTTCCGCTCTCGACAGGCGACCGGCAGGATGGCACAGAGGATGAGAGTTTTGTTCAGTCCGAAACATCCCCGGAGGAGTCCTCGACCCCTGAGACGCACACGGATGCTCCGGCCTCGCAGGAAGACGCCATTGCCGTCCTCTATGAAAAAGCCTGCGAATGTCAGGCCGCCGCGTCCGACAGAAGAACGTACGACAGAGCCTACGAGCTGTACATGCAAACAGGCGATGAGCCCTGCGATGATGAGGTGATAGTGGATGCCATGTATGATCTCGCCTCGTACTACTACGAGGAAGGCGATGACGAGAGCATAGAAAAA
>DGVE01000034.1 GCA_002395865.1 Lachnospiraceae bacterium UBA4292
TGCATATTGTATAGGGGACTCATACAGCCTGAAAAACGCGTATATTATAACAGCAGCAGACGGACATGAAGCCTACGTAATACGATATGCACATTCCTATAAAGGAATATCCATGAATGATGTCGGAAACGGTGCAAACTCACAGTACGGAACAGTGAAGATGAATTGGCTGGAGTATGAGATCGATGCCGAAGGTATTTGCGGAGTTCGGAATTTTTATTCGGTGGCCTTTATGGAGGAAAAAAAGCTGGATGATTCATTCCTTGATTTTGAAAGCGCCTGTGCGCTCCTCAGCAATTATCTGGCACCCTATGGGGTGTATAATGTTGACCGCGTTTCCATAGAGTATGTTTCTCCTTTTTACGATGATGAAAACCATTCGGAAACCATATTTGAGTATAGACCTATGTGGTGCTTTCAAACCGGAAATGGCGCTGAAGATACCTCGGATATTGATCCTAGAATGATAATGTGTGTTGATATGCAGACTGCTGATATCTACGTGGTCGATATGCTTACTAACAGAGCCTGGTTTTCTATTAATCCGGATAAACCTTTGGACACCTGACGGAAAATACAGCGGCAGGTTGATGCCTGCCGCATAAGTATATGAAAGAACTAAATATTCATATAAGATCAATATTTGGAAGTTGTTTATTCTGGCTTTGTATGGCTATTGAAGTTGTGCTTTTTTTGACTTCAACGGCTGCCATCATAGACGACGACACAGCCATATCACTATTTGAGGTGTTATTTACACTGGACAGGAATATCTCGTCAGGCCTGATCGAATGCAGCAGGGAGTATTTATATGGTGTAATACCGAGCATGTATGCGGTAGTATTCATGCCGGTTGTCTGCATAGCTCCGGGTATTTTCGCGTACTTTGAAGATAACGCAAACGGTCATTACTATTTTTCACAGATCAGAAGCAGCAGAAAGAAAAGAACGATTACCTGGTTACTGGCGCAAATGATCTCCGCAGCTGTTAATGTATCGCTGGCATACTGTGTGGTTGCTTTGATGATCTCATTTCTGCGTCCATCCATAGCAAGCTATACTGCTGAAATAGCCGGGCACCTGGCGTCATCGATCAAGAGCGGGATAGTGATCAGAAGGTTGGGCAGTTTCTTCCTTTTTGGCGCATTTTTTGGAGTCATATCCATGCATCTGAGCAGGGGGGTGTGTGACAGGCAATTACTTTTGGCTACCTTATTTGCCGCGGTATATTTGTACAGCTCCATAGTATACGGAATGATGAGAATGTATATTGAAAGAGGCGATTATAATTCCTATAACCGATGGGCTGAGCTGCTTCCGGAAACATTTATGAATATTCTTGCTGCTTCACCGTTGAAACTTATTCTGTTTTTGGTGACTATGTGCGTTCTCAGTATTTACTACATTTTTCAGTCAACACGTTGCAAAACTACACTTAAAAAAGCATAATGAAAAAGGTATTGATTATTTCGAAAATGCAATTCGAAACATGGATAAGCGACAGACGAATGATAGCTTTGATAGTGCTGGTATTTTTTGTCGATCGGCAGGTCACTTCCGGGCTTTGCGAAAATGCAGCTGTATTGGGTGAAAAGCTATGTATTCTGGAACCATTTATTGCAACAGCCGGCTCCATGTGGCTTCAGATAGTTATACCGGTTGTTTACATAGTTTTGATGTATGATTACCCTTCAAGGTATGGCAGTAAGATATTCTATATTATCAGATCAGGGCGGGATAAGTGGTATTACGGACAAATGGTATTCGCCTCTGTCGGGGCATTTGTTTATACGGTGGTTCTGTTTATTATTACGGTCGTGCTGAACTTGAAATACGTAGAATTAAAAAACAGTTGGAGCGTACCGGTAACCATGGCATATTCTGTCGCCGGCGTGGAGAATAACGCGGCTGCAAACCTGATCAAACCCTCAACTTTTTTTCAGGGAACTCCCCTGATGGTTTTTTCATACAATTTCGTGTTCCTGTTTTTTAATCTTCTGCTCGTAAATATGCTTCAGTTGACTTTGTTTTCATGGAATATCAGAAAGTATACATCACTATTATGTATTGGCTTGGAGACAGTCGGCGCTGTAACTGCTTTTATAACAAAATGGCTTCGATGGGCGTTTCCCACAGCAAATGCAGTGTTTTCATTGCATTTTGAAAACTATATCAGCGCACCCAAATATCCTGTGATTTGTTCAATTTTGTATTTTATGGGAACTGTATTGCTACTTTGGATCACTGGATTGATCGGAATATCCCATGCCAAACTTGCTGACAGGATGGAGGATTCATGATAGAACTGACTGATATATCATTACGCATTGATGGTAAAATAATTCTGAATAATATCAATCTTACGATAAACGAAGGGAAATGCTTTGGATTGGTGGGAAGAAACGGTTCCGGAAAAACGATGCTGATGAAAGTATTATGCGGTTTCGTATTACCGACAACCGGGACGGTAACAATTGGAAATGAGAGAATAGGTGAAACCTGTGACTTTCCTTCCGATACAGGAGTAATAATTGAAACGCCGGGCTTTATTCAGAGTAAGAGCGGATTTAAAAATCTCAAAAACCTAGCTGCGTTAAACGGAATAATAGGTGATGAAACTGTAAGAGAAACAATGAAGATGGTAGGACTGGATCCGGGCAGTGATATACCCATATCAAAATACAGCATGGGTATGAAACAAAGACTTGGATTGGCACAGGCTGTAATGGAAAATCCTAAGCTGCTGGTGCTTGATGAACCTTTCAATGGCCTTGATATGGAAGGCGTTGAAGATATGAGGGGATATCTGCTTCGGCAAAAGAAAGAAGGACGTACCATTGTGATCAGTTCTCACCATAAAGAGGATATTGACGTGCTTTGTGATGACTATGTCGTTATGAATCATGGCGAGATAATAGAGAGGGTGAGTAATGAAGAATATCAGTGAGACAAATACCAACACACAGCATCTTCAACAACATATCATAACCTTAAAAAGTGAAGAACGGCAGAAAGTATACCCAAAAACTATATATTATAAAAAGGAGAGAATTATGAAGAATAAATATATGTATAAAATTTTAATGGAGGGACGCCCTGATATGAAGAAAACAAACAAATCGTTACATATAGTAGCCCTTGCGGCGGCAGTACTTTTATGCGGCTGCTCGGCGAGCTTTTACAAGAGTCCGGCGGCAGGGGGAGTGGTCGTGACGGAGGTTCAGGACGCGGGGCAGACAGAGGCTTCAGTGGAGGTAAGCACGGAGGAGATAACAGAAGCCGTTACTCAGCCGGCTGTCGCGGAGACTATAGCGAAGAATAAGGAGGCAGCGGTGCCGGCGGCGCTTCTGCCCACAGGCTTCCCCGAGGGACAGATACAGAGACCTTTCCTGTTGTATGAGGGAAAGCAGTACATATATGATCCGAATGGAGGAATTGTATCCGAGGGGCTTCCTGAGGACGCCATCTGTCTCGGAAAGATCTCGCTCGTGACATATCTCCCTGAAAATGAACTCGAGATGAGCTGCGTGGGAGAAGGCACCGAGATCTATTACAGTGCCGCTACAGAGGAACTCTACTTCACCATGGATAAGGTCGATGTGAGGAGGCTGAAGGAGGCGAGTGAGCAGGAGATAATCGACTTCGGAATCACGAAAGCGGAAGTTGAGGCGAAAACGACGGAAGTCAAATAGGCTTCAGGGACTGATATTGAAGATCATGCATTTATTCATCATGCCGCGGGCGGGACATCCCTCCCGCGGTTTTACTTACCTGAAGGATGGATTAAGGGATTTTTAATAAATTTGTTATTGACAAAAGCTGCAGGGGGTGATAGATTATCATACAGATGTTAGCACTCTGATAAATCGAGTGCTAACAAACAGAGGGTCGCTTGTCGATACCCGGACAAGGAGGTGCGGTGTGGAACTGGATGAGAGAAAAATGAAGATCCTGAAGGCGGTCATTCAGAACTACCTTGAAACCGGTGAACCCGTCGGGTCGCGCACCATTTCCAAATATACCGACTTGTCCTTAAGCTCCGCGACCATCCGGAACGAGATGAGTGATCTCGAGGAGATGGGCCTCATCATTCAGCCGCATACCTCCGCGGGCAGGATCCCCACGGACAAGGGCTACAGGCTGTATGTGGATGAGCTTATGGAGGAGAAGAAGGGGACGATGAGTGATCAGCAGCTCCTCATAGAGAGAGTTGACAGGCTCGAGCTTCTCCTTAAAAATATGGCGAAGACCCTCGCGAACAACACGAATTACGCCACTCTGGTCACGGCACCGAAGTCAAAGGACAACAGCGTGAAGTTCATACAGCTTTCGAAGGTCGACGAGACGAAGGTGCTCGCGGTGGTCATGATGAACGGCAATGTCGTCAAGAACACAGTCATTGACACCGCGGAGACGGTTGATGAGCAGATCATCGTGAAGATGAATCTTTTGCTTAACTCGTTTCTGACGGGGCTTTCCGCGGATGAGATGAATCTGGCTCTTATAAAGAGGCTCAAGACAGAGGCAGGTGAGTACAGTCCCATGGTCGAAAGTGTCTTAGAGACCATATCCGGTATGATAACCGATGAAGGGTCGGGTCCGCAGATCTATACAAGCGGCGCGACGAACATCTTCAAGTATCCGGAGCTGGCCGACGGAGAGAGAGCCAGCGGCCTGATAGGCGCCTTCGAAGAGAAGGATGCTCTGAACGAGCTCGTAGTCAATTCTATGGGAGGCGGCAACCACGACATCAACATTTACATCGGCGACGAGAACGCGAATGAGAAGATGAAGGACTGCAGCGTGGTCACGGCGAATTACGAGCTGGGCGACGGAATGCAGGGCATCATCGGCATCGTGGGACCGAAGAGGATGGATTACGAGAAGGTCGTCGGGACACTGAGGACTCTGATGGCCCAGCTTGACGAGATATACAAAAGAAATTAGAAGGGATGAGTGAAATGGCAATCGATATCATGGATGCTTCCGAGCTGGAGGAAACTGTGAATGAGGCACAGCCCGAACAGGAGAGCGAAGCCGCCTGCGAGGAGGAAACCGAGTGTGTGACCGGAGAGGCCGAGGACACGAAGGAGGAAACGCAGACTTCAGAGAAAGCTTCGGATGAGAAGGCAGAGGAGCCTGAGCCTTCCGGCAAGGGCAAAAAGAAGAAGTTCTTAAACAAGAAGAACAAGGAAGCAGAGAAGGATAAGCGCGATGAGAAGATAGAGGAGCTCACGGACAAGTATCTGAGGGTCATGGCCGAGTTCGACAACTTCAGAAAGCGCACCGAGAAGGAGAAGGCTGCCATGTATGACATGGGAGCGAAGAATGTTATTGAGAAGCTCCTTCCCGTTATAGATAATTTCGACAGGGGCTTTGATACCGTGAAGGATGCCGACCGCGAGACAGACTCGTTCATAAACGGCATGGATCTGGTCTACAAGCAGCTGAAGAAGACTCTGGAGGATATGGGTGTCGAGCCCATAGAAACACAGAACAAGGAATTCGACCCGAACCTGCATAACGCCGTGATGCACATCGACGACGATCGCTACGGCGAGAATATGATCGTGCAGGAGTTCCAGAAGGGCTACACCTACAAGGGAAATGTCGTAAGGCATTCCATGGTGCAGGTGGCAAATTAATGTGACATTACCCGATCTATTCGGATAATATATAAGGACTACTTCAATATGATAAACGGAGGATAAGACTATGGGAAAGATCATAGGTATCGACTTGGGTACTACCAACTCATGTGTAGCGGTCATGGAAGGCGGAAAGCCGGTTGTTATCGCTAACACCGAGGGCATCAGGACCACACCGTCCATCGTTGCCTTCACTAAGACAGGCGAGAGACTTGTCGGCGAGCCTGCTAAGCGTCAGGCTGTTACAAATGCCGAGAAGACCATTTCATCAATCAAGAGACATATGGGAACCGATTACAAGGTTCAGATCGATGATAAGAAGTACAGCCCGCAGGAGATCTCTGCGATGATCCTGCAGAAGTTAAAGGGCGACGCCGAGAACTATCTCGGTGAGAAGGTTACAGAGGCTGTCATCACAGTTCCCGCATATTTCAACGACGCACAGCGTCAGGCTACAAAGGACGCCGG
>DGVE01000071.1 GCA_002395865.1 Lachnospiraceae bacterium UBA4292
GTGCGGGTTCAAGTCCCGCCATCTGCATGAAGCCGGGCAGGATATCCTGCCCGGTTTTGCGTTTCTGTGAAATTTTTTCTTAAAATGAGGGCATATTTGCATTGACATTGAAGGGGTTGAGAACGTATAATAAAGCGGATTGGACAGGTCTCATACCTGCACCGGGAAGGAGTATGATATGGCTAATATATCCATACCTAAGGTTCTTTTTGCGATAATCTATTTCGCAGTGCCGATAGTGTTCAGGACTGTGCCTGAAGCTGCGGCCATACTGCCGCCCGAGCTGCCGATGCTTGCCATCATCGACGCGGCTATGATGCTCATAGGTCTCGCATTTTTGGTTGCCAATGCCAATAAGTTTTTTAAGATAATGGCTCTTTTAGTCCTTCTTGGAAGCCTGGGCCTTGCCGGCTATCAGGCATATCCGGGCGTCGTGAAGGATTTCGAGCAGGTCGACAAGGATTACGCAGCCGAGTCGGGCGATTTCTTCAACGCGGAGACCACCATATTCCAGGCGAAGCAGGGCGTGATACTCGACGATATCGTGAAGGCGCTTCCCGATGCGGCATTCTATGCGTGGATCGGCGTGGGCGTGCTTATCGTGCTCTTCGGTATCTACAGCATGAAGGAGATCGTGGCTTACGCCATGATTCCCGCAAATAAGTCGACCAATATCAGCTCCACAGAGGAGATTCCGGATGACGTGAAGCCCGCAAATTCCAACCGTCCCACCGCTGAACAGCGTCAGGCTGCACTGAATAAGATCAAGGCCGGCGGAGTGACCAGCGTTGAGGAGACGGAGACTGCAAAGACAGAGCAGAGCGTGGATGACGCCATCGCCAATTTTGTGAAAAATACAGATGAGAACAATCCTCCCGTATTTAACCAGACTGAGAATATACAGAGGGGAAGCTCGTCAACCATACAGAATACGCCCAATCCCCGCTACAAGGAGCCGCCGCTCACTCATGACGGCCGCGTGAATTTCAATATAGACATGGGTTCGGATTACGTTCCGAAGGTGTCTGTGGAAAAGGATTCCGCATTCGAGAGCGAGACTAAGACGCAGCAGAAGGCCCCTTCGCCCAAGGCAGCGAAGAAGGATGATGTCATCGACATGGACAGCATAGGCAGCGACCCCCAGCAGTCTGCGAACCCTTTTGCGAACGCGAATCCTTTTGGGAACCCTTACGAGCAGCCTGCGCCTAAGCCCGCGCCTGCACCTGTTCCTGCGCCGAAGCCACAGCCGCAGCCGGCTCAGAACCCGTTTGCAAATGCGAATCCTTTTGCAAATCCTTACGAGCAGCCTGCACCTGCTCCTAAGCCCGCACAGCCCGCACCGGAGCCTGTAAATACAGCACCCGCACCGGCACCTGCACCGGCACCCGCTCCCGCGCCGGCACCTGCTCAGGAGCCTGTTGCTCCTTCACCGGCAGTGAATTTCAAGCTTCCCGAGGGACCGAAGGAGGCGCCGAAGCCGAAGCTTTCGCAGAACCGTATGTCTCCCGAGAACAAGGCCCGCATCCGCGAGCTGAACGCTCAGGTCGCAGAGCTGAAGACACTCTACAACCAGGGCATGATTACCCAGGAGGAGTACGTAGCTCAGAGAACAGAGCTTCTGCAGCAGATGTACAGCAATTCATAAACACTCACCGGGTGCTTCGGCACCCGGTTTTTCTTCCACAGCCGGTTTAGGCGGCGGATCACAGTAATATACGGAGGCGATCATGCGTACAGAACGATTTCATATGGAGAGAGATGTGATAGAGGTCGGGGAGACCGTGGAGATCATAGAGGGAGTCCTTCCCATGGCATATTATTACACGGTGAAGCCCGCCCGCGCCATGAGCGGCAATTTCACCGCGCAGGAGCGTATAAAGTCGAAGACAGGCGTTGTGAAGGACAAGACCGAGAGCGACGGTACGTTCTATGTGTATATAGAGTTCGAGGATTGAAATTTTTTTAAATTTCCTCTTGACATTTCCTTTAAGGGGTGCTATCATACCGCTTGTGCTTGCGGATGTGGCGGAATTGGTATACGCGCAAGACTAAGGATCTTGTGAGCATTGCGCTCGTGTGGGTTCAAGTCCCGTCATCCGCATCCAGGTCTCCATTCGGAGACCTTTTTTGTTTTACGGAGTCGCAGAAACGCGGTGAGCCCGCCATTTAGGGCATTTTTCTTTACGAAAGCATTAAGACTTTGTTAATTCGCCGAGTGATATATTGAAATAAAGTCAGTTGCGTGTTATAATATCCACGCAGTATGATCATTTCGGGCATCTGCCCGGACTATATAAGAGGAGGTTACAAAATGGTTAAATTCAAAAAAACCGTCGGTATTGCACTGGCTGCTTCACTTGCGGCTGCTACACTCACCGGCTGTCCTTTAGACTCTGAGAAGACTGAGACCACAGCTGAGGAGAGCACCAAGAAGCCGAAGGAGACCACGGCAGAGAACAACGAAGCTGAAACCACCAAGGATGACAGCGCGAACGCAGAGCCCGGCCAGGATGATACCAAGCCCGGCACCGACGAGACGGATCCCGGCAAGGAGACCGATGAAAACAAGGAGACGGATCCGAATAAGGAGACTGACCCGATCAAGGAGACCGATCCCGATAATCCCGACAAGCCTGAGGCTAAGTACATGCCTACAGTTAACCCCGCAAATACACAGACGGCTTTAGAGTTCGTCACCGCCGCAACAGGCGTTATCTCGGATGCGGTCACCACTGACAGCGAGTTTTCGATTGATTTCGACATCGTTCAGAAAGGTGAAGACGGTGAGTCCACACAGATGAAGGGCAACGCGAAGATCGTTTCCACATCCGCAAAGGACGATAAGGGCAATGCTGCCGGAACCCTTGACTTCGAGCTCAGCACCGACCAGATGCAGCTCAGTGGAGAGATCGGCTCGTTCATGCTCGTGGACGGTGTGTTCTATATCAATGCTCTGCCTCTGTACAGCACAGCTATGGGGCTTCTCGGCGAGGATATGCAGAAGCAGCTTGATTCTGTTCTGAAGATGCTCGGCGCAGATGAGAATACCGTAACCAAGCTCCTTCAGGTTCAGATCCCGATCCCCGAAGAGCTTGATTCTATTCTTGATCTTGATGGTGACGATATCGAGCTTCCCGAGGAGTTCGAGGCGGCAGTTACGAAGCTTGCGGGACTTGTGGCTTCGGATGTTACGCTTGCGCTTTCTTATGACGAGTTCATCAAGGCTAACGGCAACACCTACACGGTGACGATTGATGCCGACACACTCGCGCTTCTCGTGATCGATTTCGCAAATGCCTTCGATACAAATATGCCTGAGATCTATGACGCTGTCGTAGATATAGCTAAGACCATAGATCCCGAGGATCTGTTCAATCAGGTAGTTACTGCCAATAAGGATCTCATCGTTCAGGCGATGACTACAGCTTTCGAGCTCACAGGTGAGGATGCCATGAGCGAGGAGGATATCGACGAGCTGCTTAAGGATGCGGCTGACAGTCTGGTTGAGATGTACAACGGAACCGTTGAGCAGATGGCATCTGCAGAGGGTAAGGCCGATTTCCTTTCACAGTGGGATTCTGTAGTAACACAGATCAGATCCATGGATCCCGCAGAAGCCGCACAGGCTATCAAGGATGGCATGGCAGAGTCAGGCACAGATATGTCCATGGAGTTCTCCGTGACATTCAATGACGACGGATACGACTCTACCGTAAAGGTAGACATGAAATCGGGCGAGATGGGTTCCATCAACATTTCCGGCAAGGATACCGTTAGGAACGGTGCTGCACCCATCAAGGCTCCCGAGGGTTACACCCCTTTCGAAGAGGCTTACGCCATAGTTGAGAAGCTCGTTGAGAACTATCAGGAGCTCACAGCTCCCACCGAGGAGCTTACACGCGCTGAGTATGAGGCTAAGTTCGCCGACAAGCTCGACGCTGACAAGGCTCACTGCTTCCTTGCAAAGCCTACGCTTGCAGTTGAGTTTGACGAGATCCTCGGCCTCAAGCTTGAAGAGGATGAGGATAATGCGATGGGCGTTAGTAAGTATACGGACGATCTGAACGTTGCTGTTGGCGTATACTCGACGATGTACTCAAAGGATCTGGTCAAGGACTATATCGACGCCGATAAGGCTATTGAGGGCGACAATTATCTCGGAATGGTAGAGAATGGAAATGCAAGCTTCTACATTTTCCTTGATGACTGTACGGTTATTGTGTCTGCAAGCAGTACAAGCGAAGCATTTACAACGGCGCTTCTTGCTGATACAGATGCTTACATTAAGGAAATGATAAGCAGCATGAAGATCATAAAGCTGTGATGTAATCGATCACTACCGGATAACATGTACCGGGGCGCTGATGTGCCCCGGTCTTTTAAGTTGAGAGATATGGGCAAGATAGATACGAAAATAAAAAAGACTGTGTCACTGTTTAAGGACAGGGGCGCGAAGGGCATATGTGACAGGGCATATTACGGAAGGCTTTTCAAGAAGGAGCCGGATGCCCCGGTGAGCTTCGAACTGTATGACAGGCTGACCTCACCGACACCTTCACAGGTGAAGAGGTGGCTTAAGGAGGTCGCGGAGCTCGGCAATGGGCTGCCGGTTCGATTTCACATAGTGATGATACAGGGTGAAGGGGAAGCAGCCGAAGAAGCTGCGAAAAAAAGCCTCGAACTGCAGATATATCCTTATACCTCGTTTGAATGTGCAGCTGAGGACGAGGCCGATGATGTGCTGTCAAAGGCAGCAACCGGTTCGGGGAATGACTATGTGCTTATTGTCCACGCGGGAGATACCTTCAGAAGCGACTATCTCTACAGAGCGTACCGATTTATCCTTCGCCACAGGGACGCGCAGATCATCTACACGGATGATGTGAGCTGCGAGACGCATTTCAAGCCGGACTTTTCATGCGAGTATCTGTGCGCATATAACTATATCGGTGAGAGCTTTTTTGCGAAGGCGCAGCTGCTATGTGAGCTTCGGAGCAGGTTCGATGCCTATGCTTTTCTGTTGGGGAGCGCGGCGGCAGGGAGGAGATTTGCTCACGCGCGCGGGCTCTGCTACACGGCACGTGGAGATCACAAGTCGGAGCTTTCACAGGAGGAACGCACGGAACTGGTGCGCACTGTCTATGAAAAGCGCCTGGGGCTTAAGAATATAAGTATATCGCAGGAGAATGGTATAGTAAGTGTCAGGGCACATGCAAAGGCTTCGATATCTGTTATCATACCGAATAAGGACCATGTGGACGACCTGCTCACCTGCCTTAAGTCTTTGGCTATGCAGAGCATTGCAGGAGATCTTGAAGTAATAATAGCCGAAAATAACAGCGCTCGTCAGGAGACGGAGGAGTTTTACGCAAAATTGTCCGACAGGGAGGCAGATGCCTTTCCGAAAGAGTTAAAAAACCTCGGAAGTATAATTGTGGTTCGTGTTCCGGTGAATGGCTTTAACTATTCCTTCATTAATAATTACGCTGCGAAGGAGGCCTGCGGGGAGTATCTGCTTCTGCTCAATAATGATGTGGAGCTGAAGGGTGCCGACTCACTGGAGGCACTGCTCGGGGCGACTACCGCACGCGGTGTTGGAGCCGCCGGCGCAAGGCTTCTCTACCCGGATGGGACGGTGCAGCACGCGGGCGTGGTCATAGGAATGGGAGGCGCGGCCGACCACATTTACAGGGGCTGCGCGGATAACGGATATCTGAACGGAATCGCATGCGCGAGGGAGGTCAGCGCCGTGACTGCGGCCTGCATGATGGTGAGGCGCGATGCATTTTTCGAGGCGGGCGGCTTTGACGAGGGACTGGCTGTGAATTTTAACGACATAGACCTGTGCATTAGGCTCCGGGAGGCGGGGTGGAGGATCGTGTACCGGCCTGAGTGCACGGGCGTCCACTATGAGTCGAAATCCAGGCAGCCGGGAGGAGGCGAAGGCTACATTTCGGAGCTGAACCGCTTCAGGACGCGCCATAAAGAGCTGCTGAAGCGCCCGGATCCCTTTTATTCACCGGCACTGACATACTCCCGCGGCGATTTTTCGTGCGCGAACCCGTTTATTTTTGAGAACAGTGAATGTTAGTTATTGCATTTACAGGCGCGTTGTGATACTATCACAAGGATGCGTTGGTGCATCGCAGTTTTTGCTTTTTCGGAGGAATTATGGCAGACACAGCAAATGTAAGCCGCCAGAGCGCGGGTCAGGAGCAGACCGAGATCGATCTTCTGCAGATCCTTTACGGTGTCAGGAGGAACTGGATCGCGCTGGTACTTGCGATGGTGATCTTCGGCGGGCTGTTCGGAGCTTACAACTATTTTTTTGTAACGCAGCTCTACAGCTCTACAGCTACGATCTTCATCCTTAACACCGATACGGTCGTTTCGCTTACCGACCTTCAGCTGTCGGATAAGATCAACGGGGACTACCAGCTGATCATCAAGGGCAGAGCTGTGGCCAACAGGGTAATAGAGAATCTTGAACTCAAGATGAACTATCGTCAGCTTCAGAAGATGATATCGGTGTCCAACCCCAGCGGTACGCACGCGCTTGAGATAACCGTCAAGACATCCTCGGCGGATGCTGCCATTGCCATCGTAAATGAAGTTATGAACGTCAGCATCGAGGAGATACATAATGTCCTCGATACTACCGAACCCAGTGTCATGGATGTCGGTGCCGCGGAGACGGTGGTCAAGGTGGACAAGGGCCTTTTGAAGTACACCCTGATAGGGGCTCTCCTCGGTGCCATGCTTGTAGTGGCGATCGTTGCCATCAAGATCATCATGGACAACACCATCAAGGATGAGGACGATGTTGAGCAGCATCTCGGTATTGCCACGCTTTCATCGATACCTTATCATGAGGTCACGGATGTTGCCTCCAAAAATAAGGATGTATCCTTCGCGCGCGAGCCGGGAAAGAAGTATGTCCTGCCCATAGTCCAGGAGGTCAATTACGACACGAACGAGGCTATATCCACGCTTCGTACGAACATGCTGCTCTCGGGTTATGGAAAGAAGGTGTTCATGTTCACGTCCATGGTTCCGAACGAAGGAAAGAGCTTCATAACCTATCAGCTCTCCAGAAATATCGCGGAGATGAAGAAGAAGGTAGTATTCATCGACTGCGATATCAGAAATTCTGTCATCAGAAAGAAGATGGGTCTGAAGAAGAAAGCTGTCGGCGTTACGGAGTATCTGTGCGGACAGGCAGAGCTGGCTGATGTTGTATACGGAACGGATTCCGAGACATTTGATATTATATTTACGGGAGCTACGGCTCCGAACCCCACCGATCTCTTCGAGAGCGAGAGGTTTGAAAAACTCATTCAGGAGCTCAGAGAGCTTTATGATTATGTGATCATCGATACTGCGCCTCTCGGTATGGTCATCGATGCGGCTGTCATAGCGAAGAAGTCGGATGGCGCCATCATCGTCCTCGAGGCAGGTAAGGATGATTACAGAAATGCTCTTCATATGAAGAAACAGCTCGAGGTGACCGATGTGGATATCATCGGCGCAGTCCTCAACAAGATAAATATCGGCAAGAACATCTACGGCTATGGTTACGGACGTTACGGCTATGGAAAATACGGCTATGGCAAGTACGGTAAATACGGCGGATACGGTTATGGCTACGGCCCGAAGAACGAGAAGGAGGACGCAAAGAACTCCAAGGCGAAGAAGCCTGTCATCGATACTAAGAAGACGGATGCTGCCGATACAAAAAAACCTACAGAAGTTAAAAAGACGACTGTGGCAGACAGCGGGAAGACCTACACTGAGACAAAAAAGACAGCACCCGCTGCAGTAAGGAAACCTGCCGATGAGGTGAAGAAGTCCGTGGACGCTGTGAGGCCGCCTGCAAGGACTGACATGAAAGACAGTGAAAAGTAAGCATCATACCTTCATATCAGAAGAGAAAGTATAATATATGGATAAAAAAACCTTCATAACCATACTCGTTGTGCTGGTGTTTTTCGGAGCAGTCGGGGGATATCTTGCCTACGATTATTACCAGCAGAACAACTACGATGTGGAATCGTTCGGCCTGGGGGTGGAGCATACTGAGTACAAGGTGGTAGAAGAGGGCGGCGTCAAGTACAATTTCAACCCGAGGATAGACACCCTGCTCTATATCGGTGTCGATGAGTCCGGAGAGATAGACGCGCCCAAGGCGAAGGGACGCGCCGATACTATAGTGCTCTTTGTATTGAACAAGGATACGAAGAAGATCACGGCCATCAGCTTCTCCCGCGATACCATGTGCGATGTGAGATCATTCGACTCACAGGGCTCGCTCATGGGTACTGTCAATCAGCACCTCGCTTACGCGTACCAGTTTGCCGGCGGCGGAAAGGCGGGATGCCAGAATGTCTGCTGGTCGGTGAGCAATTTAATGGGCGGAATACCGATCGAGGAGTATATAGCGGCCGATATTTCATCCATCACCCGCGCAAATGACCTGATCGGTTCGGTCACAGTCACCGTGCCCAACGACGATCTGGCGCAGATATATCCGGAGATGGTCACGGGAGCCCGTGTGCAGCTGACCTCTGACAATGTGGAGAAGTTTGTCAGATACAGGGATAGGGAGACGAGCTTCTCAAACAACAGCAGGCGTGAGAGGCAGCAGGCGTATCTGAACGCATATCTGCCCAAGTTCGCGCAATGCCTTAAGAATGATACCGCCGGTATGTGGGATAAGCTGATGACGCTCGAGTCATATACAGTCACCTCCGTCACAAGAAATGAATATCTTGATATGGCAAATGTCTTCTCGGGCATGGATTACAACAACGTGGAGTTCTATTCCCCTAAGGGAAGTGACCGGGAGGGTGAGCTCCATGATGAGTTCTATCTGGACAGCGCGGCATTCAGAAAAAAAATTTTAGAGATTTTTTATGTAACCCATTGACAAGAATGGATGCAGGATTTATAATACTTCCGTTACGTGGTAATACTACGCATTGAATATAAGAGGATTATTTCAGGAGGATTGAATTATGAGAAAGAAATTGCTCAGCTTACTTGCTATCGGCATGAGCGCGATCATGTCCATTGCAGCACTCGGCGCAAACTCGCCTTCAGGTGTTCAGATAGTAAAGCACAACCTTGGCGATGAGTACAAGCTCACAGTCAGCACCGATCACAGCGCAGATCACTATGACAGTGAGGCAGGAAAAGATTCCAAGACTTGGATCGAGTTCCTTGAGAAGAACGGAAACCTTAAGGACCTCCTTGCAAATGTAAATGTTCACTCAAACGTTCCGGCAGGTACTGACCTTGAGAGACTTGTTCTTGTTGATGGCAGCGCATACGATGTCGTAGTTAAGAAGGATGGCGAGGTCATTGCGTGGGATAAGCCTGCACAGATCGTTGTTAACTTCCCTATGATGGTACCCGGTAATGATTATTTCGTTCTTTGGGGCGATGATAAAGATGGCATATGGATCGCCAGTGTAGAAGGTACTGTTGGCGGCACATCACAGTCTCTTAACGGTGCTGTTCTTGCAGATATGACCGCTCCTACTGTATCAGGTCAGAATGTTACTATCGACTACAACAGCCTTACAGGCGGTTTCTTCGCACTGCTCTACAAGACGACATCAGGCGGTACAGGCGATGTTAATCCTGTAGTTCCCGTACTTGCAGGCATCGTTGTTGTATCTGCTGCAGTTATCATCTTCCGCAGGAAGAGAGCATAATCGACAACTATTCTAAGGGGGTTTCCACCGGAAACCCCCTTTTCTTTTTTATCAAACGGTAACGGAAGGCATCGTATTATGGAAATAAAGGGCTATACCTTCGGCTACGGCGGAAGAAAGGGAGATTATCTGAAGGATTCGTCGATCGAATCGCTCGACGCACTTTGCGGACTGGGTGTAAACTGGATCGCGCTTGCATTCGATGTGCGTATCGAAAGATGTGACAGTCTGCAGATCAGGTATGATTTCAACAGGGATCTGTCGGATTTTGAGATCACCGGAATGATCCTTGCGGCGCATGAGCGGAATCTGAATATATGCCTCAAGCCCATGATCAACAGCAGGGATCATGTTTGGCGCGCTCATATCGATTTCGGCGATGACGAGGGTGCTTGGAGCAAATGGTTCTACGAGTACACGGGATACATCCTGCATTATGCGGAGCTTGCACAGCGCTGGAATGTGGAGATGCTCTGCCTTGGCTGTGAGATGCTTGGGATGGAGAGGCATGAGGAGCGCTGGAGAGAGCTTATCGCGAAGGTGAGAAGCGTATACGGCGGAGCCCTCACATATAATACGAACCATGGCCACGAGATGGATGCGAAGTGGTATGATGCCATCGATCTTATCGGTACGAGCGGATATTATCCCGTGGCTAAGGGACCCGGAGCGAGCTATGAAGATATGTTCATGGCGTGGGGCAGTGTGATAAATCATCTGTACGAGGTGAGCCGGAAGTGGGATAAGCACGTTGCCTTTCTGGAGGCGGGGTGCAGAAGCGCGAGAGGCTGCGCAGCCATGCCGTGGGATTACAAGATGACGGAATTTCCGGCGGATGAGGAGGAACAGGCCGCATTCTATGCTTCCCTTCTGGATGCTTTCGACGGAAGAGACTGGTTCGCAGGCGTCTTCTGGTGGGACTGGTCACTGGACGTCACACAGAAGGATGTAAAGCTTAGGGCAACTGATTTCTCCACCTACGGCAAGATGGCTGCTACAGTCGTTAAGAACAGATACGAGGCGATGTGATGTTTACCAGAAAAGTCATAATGTGGTGTCTGGTCGCCATATGGATGGGACTGATATTCTACATGAGCGCCATGACGGGTGATGAGTCCGGGGCTTTGAGCGGCAGGCTCACAGGGCCGATCGTCCGGTTCATCTTTAAGGATTTTGAGAGCTATTCCCCTGACAGGCAGGACGAGATCATGTCCACGGCGAGCTTTATCGTGAGAAAGCTGGCACATTTTACGGAATACTTCGTTCTGTGCTTTCTTGTGATACACCTGCTTTTGTGCTATAACGTAAATGGTCTCAAGCTTTATATGGCAGCGATCATCTGGAGCGCCCTTTACGCGGCCACCGACGAATATCATCAGGGATTTACCGCAGGCAGGGGACCTGCCGTGATGGATGTGCTTATAGATACATCCGGTGCGGTCGTCGCAGCACTTTTTTGGGGACTTATATTTCTTCTGAAGAAAAGGAAGACAAGGCATGCAGTATAAATGGATGGATAATGTCCGCAAAGTCGAGCCCTATGTGGCGGGCGAGCAGCCCAAGAACGCGGACGTGATAAAGCTCAATACCAATGAGAACCCGTATCCGCCGGCTCCCGAGGTCAGGAGCATCATAAACGGTATGGATACCGATATACTCAGGAAGTACCCCGATCCGACGATAAGCGATCTGGTGAATGCTCTGGCTGATTACCACGGCGTGGGGCATGATCAGGTATTTGCGGGCGTCGGAAGCGACGATGTGCTCTCGGTGGCGTTCCTTACGTTTTTCGCGGGTGATAAGCCGATCATTTTCCCTGATATCACCTACGCCTTCTATCCGGTATGGGCGGATGTGTACCGCATACCGTATGGGACTGCCCCCGTGGGAGCCGATTTTCGCATAAACGCGGCCGATTACATGAAGGAAAACGGCGGTATCGTGATAGCAAACCCGAACGCTCCGACCTCTATATGGGAGGCTGTGGACTTCTTTGAGGAGATACTTAAGAACAATCCGTCGTCCATGGTGATAGTCGATGAGGCTTATGTGGATTTTTCGAACGGAAGTGTATTGCCTCTTCTCGAAAAATATGATAATCTGCTCATCGTCAGGACATATTCCAAGTCGCGTTCGATGGCGGGCATGCGTATCGGCTACGCAATAGGTCGTCCCGAGGCCATAGCGGCCATGAATGACATAAAGCAGTCCATTAACTCCTACACGCTCACGCAGATAGCGATAGCTTCAGGTGTAGCTTCCGTAAATGACGAGAAGTATTTTGCGCTTAGCTGCGCGAAGGTGGTGGCTACGAGGGATAAGTATGACGCGGTGCTTCGCTCAATAGGCTTTTCGGGTCCGAAGTCGCAGACCAATTTCCTTTTCTTTAGGCATGAGAGGGTAGGTGGAAACGAGATATTTAAGAGACTTCGCGAGCAGAACATATTTGTGCGCCATTTTTCAAAACCTGCCATAGATGATTATCTTCGAATAACAATCGGCACGGACGAGGAGATGGAGAGACTCACTCAGGCTCTTAAAGATATAGTAAAATAACTTTTTTGGGCGATAAGCCCGGGGAGGATATATGTATAAGATAAATGACAACTATTTAAAGCTGCCGGGCAGCTATCTGTTCTCGACCATCGCGGCCAAGGTTAAGGCTTTCTCGCAGGCCAATCCCGATAAGAAGCTCATAAGGCTCGGCATCGGTGATGTGACTCTGCCCCTTTGCCCTTCGGTCATCACTGCCATGCATAAGGCTGTCGATGAGATGAGTGTTAAGGAGACCTTCCGCGGATACGCTCCGGATCTCGGCTACGAGTTCCTGAGATCGGCCATTGCTGAAAATGATTACAGGGCCCGCGGAGTGGATATCGCCATCGATGAGATATTCATTTCCGACGGCGCTAAGAGCGATTCGGGCAATATCGGAGACATCTTCTCGGTAGACAACCGCATCGCTGTATGCGATCCCGTGTACCCCGTGTACGTGGATACGAATGCCATGAGCGGCAGGACGGGAGAGTACGATAAGGCTGCTTCGAAGTGGACGAATGTGACCTATATGCCCTGCACTGCGGACAATGATTTCGTTCCCGAGCTTCCTAAGGAGAAGGCGGATATCATCTATCTGTGCTACCCGAACAATCCTACGGGTGCAGCAGCTACCAAGGAGCAGCTTCAGAAGTGGGTGGACTACGCGCTTGCAAACGGTGCGGTGATCATATTTGACGCCGCATACGAGGCATATATCAGGGAGGATGATATCCCTCACAGCATCTACGAGTGCGACGGCGCGAAGAAGTGCGCCATAGAGATCAGGAGTTTTTCGAAGAACGCGGGCTTTACCGGAACGCGTCTCGGCTTTACCGTGGTACCGAAGGAGCTCGTGTGCGACGGCGTGAGCCTGAACGCACTCTGGGCAAGAAGATGCGGCACGAAGTTCAACGGCGCGCCCTACATCATCCAGAGAGCCGGAGAAGCGGTATACTCTGAGCAGGGCAAAAAGGAGATCGCCGGCATGGTCGATTTCTACATGAACAACGCGAAGCTCATCCGCGAGGGACTGAAGGAAGCGGGCTTTTCGGTATACGGCGGCGTGAATGCGCCCTATATCTGGCTGAAGACACCGAACGATATGACCTCATGGGAATTCTTCGACTTCCTGCTTGAGAATGCAAATGTGGTCGGCACACCCGGCTCGGGCTTCGGACCGAGCGGAGAGCACTATTTCAGACTGACGGCTTTCGGAACCGTAGAGAACAGTCTTGAGGCACTTGAGAGAATAAAGAAGCTGAGCTTCTGATAAAAAGAAAGATCCTTCGACTCATATCACAAGTCGAAGGATCTTTTTCGTACTAACGATTTGTTCTATTCCTCATCGTCCGCATCGACCAGCTCATCGTACTCCTGTGAGTCGAGCCACTCGTCAAACGCGTCCGCCGCGATCTCATACTCTTCATCGCTTTCGATGTTGTCGAGCCCCGGCTCGCCACTTTCAGACTCGGTGTAGCGGTAAAGAAATACCGTGCCGTCCTCCTCATCATCAAGAGGCATCAGGGCTATGTAATCCCTGCCTGCAGCCTCCACGATCGTCAGAATGGCACATTCCACTTCCGTGCCGTCATCCATTGCCACCGTGACGGTCATGTCCGGCTCCTCTATCTCCTCAAACTGTTTTCCCATGTTCTGTACCTTTCAAGCTTTCTTTTATACGTTAAACCTGAACAGCACGACATCGCCGTCCTGCATAACATAGTCCTTGCCCTCTATGCGGACAAGTCCCTTGTCCCTTGCGGCTGCGTACGCGCCGCAGTCCAAAAGATCCTGATAATTCACCACCTCGGCCTTAATGAAACCGCGCTCGAAGTCCGAATGTATCTTGCCTGCGGCCTGAGGAGCCTTGGTGCCCTTCTTTATCGTCCACGCCCTGGTCTCGGTCTCGCCTGCTGTGAGATAGCTGAGGAGTCCCAGAAGGTCGTAGCTGGCCGCGATAAGCTTGTCAAGACCCGACTGTTTGAGCCCGAGAGCCTCGAGATACTCCGCCTTCTCGGCGTCGTCGAGCTCTGCGATCTCTGCCTCTATCTGCGCGCTGATGACGAACACCTGGCTTCCATCCTCCGCGGCGTACTTCCTTACCGCCTGAACGTACTCGTTTGAAGCGCCGTCATCCGCCAGGTCATCCTCGGAAACATTAGCTGCAAATATGACCGGCTTGCCCGTGAGCATGTTAAGCTCTGCGTAAAGCGCAGCCTCATCTTCGTCATCCGCGGACAGAGATTTTGCGCACTTGCCGTCCTCCAAGTGAGCCTTCAGCTTATTGAGAGAAGCGAGCTCCTTCGCTGCACCCTTATCCATCTGCGCGGTGCGCGCGATCTTGCTTATCCTTCTCTCCAGAACCTCAAGGTCCGCAAATATCAGCTCAAGGGTGATGGTCTCAATATCCCTTATAGGATCGATGCTGCCGTCCACATGTATGACGTTCGGATCCTCGAAGCATCTGACCACATGCACGATGGCGTCCACCTCGCGGATATTCGCGAGAAACTGATTGCCCAGGCCCTCGCCCTTGCTGGCTCCTTTTACGAGACCTGCGATATCGACAAACTCGATGACTGCGGGTGTGATCTTCTTTGAATTATACAGTGCGGCGAGCTTATCGAGCCTCTCGTCCGGCACCGCTACGATGCCTACGTTCGGGTCGATGGTGCAGAAGGGATAGTTCGCGCTCTCGGCGCCTGCCTTTGTAAGTGAATTGAAAAGGGTGCTCTTGCCGACGTTCGGCAACCCCACTATGCCAAGCTTCATGACTAAATGTGCCTGATATCTCAGGCGGTTCTCCTGTATTACTCGGCTCAAGGCCTGCCCTGTAGAATAGCACATTTTTCGGGAGAATTCAACGTGTTTTCAAAGCGTTTTTATCAGGAGTTATTGACTTAATTACACATATATGGTATCTTAAACGTGGGGAATTGTGTAAGCAAAATAAATAATCAGAGAGGGGGCGTATGAACTTGAAAAGAAGGAACTATATCATATTTTTTGCATCTTTTATATCACTTTTGCTGATTTTATTTAACGATTTTTGTAACCTTTCAGCATCTGACTCAGTGGAGGTAATAGGTTATAACGATGTTGCTGAAGGTTCGGAAATAAATGAGTCGATAAATAAAAGAGTCCAGGAGATGGATGATGATGAGCTATGGGCCTTTATTGTTGAATATGTGGATTATAGTTTTCAATCAGATGAAGAAAAAAGATTCGCTATTAAATTTTTGAAAAAAAATATAGATTATTATGAGGATGTGGGGGATGTGGTATGCTTATATGGGAGAGCAGACTATTGTGGCATAGCTTTAAGCATTAAGAATGCACTAGATCGCTATTATGGAATAAATGATTGGAACCATGGATGATGCTTTAAAAGATCGCAAAAAGGTATAAATATCAGGGCGGATGAGAAATCATTTGCCCTTTGTTGTTACGGAGAGCATATGTCAGACAATACCCCCAGACAGGAGATCGATCTGGGTCTTAACAGAATAAAAAGAATAATGGCCTCTCTCGGTCGACCGGAGGACGCGTGTCCCGTGATACAGATAGCCGGGACGAACGCGAAGGGGTCGGTGGGCACATTTATAAGAAACATACTGACCGGACTGGGACTTAAGTGCGGTCATTTCAGCTCGCCCGCGGTATTTAACGCAACAGAGGTGATAACCGTGAATGGTACGCCGATCAGCGCGGCGGCGCTTAAAAAGTATAGGGACGAGGTGATGGATGCGGCTGTAAAGTGCGGCGAGGAGCCTACCGAGTTCGAGGTACTGACAGCTGCTGCCTATCTGTATTTCGCGGGCAAAAGATGTGATGTCGTGATAGCAGAGGCGGGTCTCGGAGGAGACCTTGACGCTACCAATATCACGAATACCACCATATGTTCCGTCATCACTCCCATTGGCTTCGATCACACGGCGATACTTGGCGATACACTTGCCGAGATCGCATCTCACAAGGCGGGGATAATTAAGCCGGGAAGCATCTGCGTGTGTGCTGTGCAGGAGAGGGAAGTATTAAGGGTGCTTGGAAGTGCATCGAGGGAAAACGGAGTGCCCTTCATAGTCTGCGACCGGCCCGAGCATGTCACGAAGTGCGGCGAGGGCTTTTGCTTTGACAACTACTACACAGGCAGGACCGAGGTGCTCATGAGCGCGTATTACCAGACTGAAAATGCTCTTCTTGCCATAAGCTGCGTGTATGAGCTTCGCGAGGCAGGGGCGCTGGGACTTGACAGAATCGACGGCGCAGCGTTCAATGAAGCCGTCAGGGAAGCGGTAAAAAAGACCCGCATGCCTGGCCGAATGGAGATCATCTGCAGAAAGCCGCTCATAATCATTGACGGAGGGCATAATCCCCCGGCCGCGAGGATGCTGCGCGAAAGCATCGACATGATGTGGCCTGACGGAGGCTTTACATACGTGTTCGGAGCATTTGCGGACAAGGCGTACATGGATGTGTTCAATACCGTTTATGAGGGCGGAGATGTGTATGTGGTAAGCGCACCCGGCCCCAGAGGAGCGAATGCCGCACAACTCGCCCGCACGATAAAGGAGACGACCGAAGCCGAAAACGTGAAGGCTGTAAGCGTACGCGAGGCCGCAAGATGCGCCATGAGCGCGGGAAGGACGCTTGCGTTCGGTTCGCTGTCGTGGATAGGAAGGTTTAAACAGGAGGTAAAAGCTCTTGAAGATAGGAAGTCGTGAATTCGATGAAAGACTGCCATATATCATGGGAATACTCAACGTGACCCCCGATTCATTCTCGGACGGCGGAAGTTACGACCGCATGGGCAGCGCCTTAAAAAGAGTTCAGGAGATGATAGAGGAGGGCGCGGATATCATAGATATCGGCGGTGAATCCACCAGACCCGGCTTTTTAAAGGTGTCGGCGGTGGAGGAGGAGGCGAGAGTCCTCCCGGTGGTCGCTGCGATAAAGGAGAGGTTCGATGTACCCGTCTCCGTGGATACCACGAAGGCAAAGGTCGCTAAGCTTGCGCTGGAGCTCGGAGCCGACATGATAAATGATGTGAGCGGCCTCAAGGCAGATCCGGATATGGCTGCTGTAGTGGCGGGAGCCGGTGTACCGGTGTGCGTAATGCACAGCCGCGACAACACAGATTACAACGATCTCATACCGGATGTGATACGTGAGCTGAATGAATGTGTGGATATTGCATTGGCGGCAGGTATCGACAGGAGCAGGATCATTATCGATCCCGGTATCGGCTTCGGAAAGACCACACAGCAAAATCTGAGGGTGATAAAGGAGCTGGAGCAGTTTAAAAAGCTCGGGTACCCGCTCCTGGTCGGAGCCTCGAGAAAGAGTGTCATAGGCAATACTCTTGACCTTCCCGTGACTGAGCGCGAGGAGGGGACTATCGCCATAACGACGATCTCGGTCATGGCGGATGCGATGTTTATCCGCGTGCATGACGTAAAGAAGAATGTGAGGGCGATGAAGATGGCTCTCGCGATAAGAAACGCATAAAGGACGGCAAAACTGATGGATCACATAAGGATAGAGGAGCTGGAGATATACGCAAACCACGGTGTATACAGCGAGGAGCAGAAACTCGGACAGAAGTTTCTGGTGAGCATCGACTTGGAGCTCGATCTTTCACAGGCGGGCAGCACTGACGATCTGACGAGGTCGGTGCACTACGGCAAGGTGGCTCAGGCTGCGTCCGCATTCATGAAGGAGAATACATTCAAGCTCATAGAAACGGCGGCTTCGGGGCTTGCGAGGCTGATCCTCACGCGCTGGGAGAGCGTCAGGCTGGTAACGGTCACGGTGAAGAAGCCGTGGGCGCCGGTGGGGCTGCCGCTTGATACGGTGAGCGCGACCATTACCAGGGGAAGGCACAGGGCGGTCATTGCCCTTGGCTCAAACTTAGGCGACAGGAATGCCTATGTACAGTCCGGTATCGACGGATTAAACGCAGACGGGACGAGGGTGATCGCGGTAAGCAACCGCTATGAGACCGACCCGTTGGGACCCGTGGGGCAGGGAAAGTACATCAATGCCTGCGCGCTTATAGAGACTGTATTAAGCCCTCACGAGCTTCTTGACAGATGCCATGAGATAGAGGCGTGCTCGAAGAGGGAGAGACTCGTGCATTGGGGGCCGAGGACGCTCGACCTTGATATCATCAGCTACGATGCTGAGGTCGTGGACGAACCTGACCTCGTGATACCGCACCCGCAGATGCATGTGAGGGATTTTGTCCTTCGCCCCATGGCGGAGATAGCTCCCGACTGGGTGCATCCGGTGCTTAAGCATACCACAATCCAGCTGCTTCACGCTCTTCCCTCGCCCGATATGGGCAATGACCCCGACTTTTCCGATGCTCTGATAGTGGAGAAGCTTCCCACGAAGGGCAAGAAGGCGCTTTATCAGGGGCTTCCGGGCGCCTATGCTCAGGCTGCGATGTTCTCATACTTCGGAAACGATGTGGAGCATGACAGGGTCGATGAGTGGGAGGAGGCATGCGTACAGGTATCCTCGGGTAAGGCGGATTACGCTGTGCTTCCCATAGAGAATTCCACCGCAGGTGCGGTATATAAGGTGCTCGAGCTGATGCTGAAGTACAGGGTGTATGTCAGCGCGCAGATCATGCTTCCGGTCAGCCACGCGCTTCTGGGAGTTCCGGGCGCGAAGCTCTCGGATATAAAGACGGTCTATTCACACCCGCAGGCCCTCATGCAGTGCGCGGCATTTCTGGAGGAGAATAAGGACTGGCATCAGGTGAGCCTCAAGAATACCGCTGTATCCGCCAAGAAGGTAAAGGATGATGCCGATATCACACAGGCAGCCATTGCCAGCGAGATAAGCGGACGTATCTACGGACTGGAGGTCTTAAAGACTGCTGTAAATGATAATGCAAATAATATCACACGCTTTGTCGTGATAACCGGAAGGCCTTACATCCGCCCGGATGCGGGCAGAATAAGCATCTGCGTGGAATTAAACCATGAGTCGGGCGCACTGTACAAGCTGCTTTCATATATCGCCGTCTTCGGCCTGAACATGGTGGGCATCGCCTCCATGCCGATACCCGGCAGGACCTTCGAGTACCGCTTCTTCATAGATTTCGAGGGAAATGTGGGCGATGAGTCGGTGAGGGATGCGCTTAGGATAATTAAGAGAGCGTCCAATAAATACTGGTTTTTGGGAAATTTTGATAAATAGATAGTTAATGGGGGTATTGTATGGAATTTGCGGCCATCGATATAGGCTCCTTTGAGCTGGAGCTGTCGATATTCGATATTACGGGTGGCAGGATCACCTGCATAGACAAAAGAAGGCATGTCATCGCACTGGGCTCCGACACCTATTCGACCGGAGTGATAGGAACGGAGCTCTCCGAGGAACTTTGTGAGACGGTGTGTGATTTTGTGAGGATAATAGGTACCTACAAAATCGATGCGAAGAATATAATGGTATGCGCCACAAGCGCTCTGCGTGAGGCAAAGAACCGCCATCTTATAGAGGACAGGATAAGGGTCAGCTGCGGGCTGAAGGTGAATGTGCTGTCCAACTCCGAACAGAGATTCATGTGCTATAAGGCGCTTCCGGTGTGGATGAGCGATTACGAGAACACCATCACGGACGACAGCGCGATCGTGGATGTGGGCTTCGGAAGCATGCAGGTATCGCTCTACTCGAAGGGAAAGCTATCAGCCACGCAGAACTTAAGGCTCGGAGCCCTCAGGATGTGGGGCATTTTGGAGGAACTGTCCGAGAAGGGACTCAACTACCGCGGTATGGCGGAGGAGCTCATAGACTACGAGATATCCACCTTCAGCAATTATTACGACCGCGTGAACAGCATTAAAAACATTATTGCCGTCGGCGACTGCATGAAGGTATTTGCCGTGAAGATACTTAAGTTGAGCGGATGCGGCGCGATAAGCGCGAAGCATTTCATGGAGGTATGCGAGGAGGTGTTCCCCATGAACCCGCATTCTCTTGCGGCTAAGTTCGACATGTCCTCCGAGTTTGTGAGACTTGTCATACCGGTTGCCATGATCTATTACCGCATACTGATCGCAACCGGTGCGAAGACACTGTGGATACCGCAGGTGTCGCTCGTTGACGGTATGGCGGTCGAATTCGCGCAGAAGCAGAAGCTCATAAAGGTCAGCCACGACTTCACGGAGGACATCATTTCCTCCGCGAGAACACTCAACAGAAAGTATCTCTGCAACAGCGTGCATACGGATTTTATAGAGAAGCAGAGCCTGATGCTTTTTGACGCGACGAAGAAGCTTCACGGCATGGGCAAGCGCGAGAGGATGCTGATGCAGATATGCGCCATAATGCATGACTGCGGCAAGTTCTTAAGCATCACGGCGCCCGGTCAGTGCGCGTACGATATAGTGATGGCCTCGGAGATACTCGGCCTTTCGCATGACGAGAGATCGGTCATTGCAAATGTGATAAAATGCAACACGATGCAGTTCGATATATACAGCGCGGGGCTGGAGCTGGCGAAGGATGAGCTTTTAGTCATCCACAAGCTGACGGCACTCCTTCGACTCGCGAATGCGCTCGATCGAAGCCACAGGCAGAAGATCGACGACGTGAGCGCGGTACTTAAGAACGGAAAGCTCGTGATATATGCCGCGACTGACGCGGATATCGAGCTCGAGAAGGGTATGTTCAGGGAGAAGGCACAGTATTTCACTGATGTATTCGGCGTGAAGCCGGAGCTTAAGCAGAGGAGAAAGTGATGGATTATTCAAAATACGAATACTACAGAAACAGGGAGCTCAGCTGGCTGGCATTTGACCGCAGGATACTGGGCGAGGCGAGGGACAAGACGAATCCTCTGTTCGAGAGATTGAAGTTCCTCAGCATCACCGCATCGAATCTGGATGAATTCTTCATGGTCAGAGTGGGATCACTGACAGACATGCTGGACGCGGGATACACGAAGAAGGATATCGCGGGAATGACTGTTTCGGAGCAGCTCACGGCTATTTCCGAGGCAGCTCACGAGCTGGTAGAGGGCCAGTACAACACACTTAACGGTATGCTTCTGCCGGCGCTTGCTTCTCAGTCCATAACGATTCTTACCGGCCATGAGGCTATGACCGATGAGGAGTTAGAATTTGCCGACAGATATTTCCAGAACAATATCTATCCCGTGCTGACACCCATGGCGGTGGATTCATCCAGACCGTTCCCGTTGATATTGAACAAGTCGTTAAACATCGGCGCGATACTCGAGAACAAGGATGAGGGAGTGATAGCTGCAGGCAAAAAGGAGAAGTCCAAAAAGGGTAAGGATGACGACGCTGTATTCGCGACTGTGCAGGTGCCGAGCGTGCTGCCGCGCATCATTGAGCTGCCTTCTCACGATGGCGGCAGAAGATTTATATTCCTCGAGGAGATAATCGAGAGGAATCTGAAGAAGCTGTTCCTTAACTATGAGATCAGATGCTCCTATCCGTATCGCATCACCAGAAACGCGGATCTCTCCATCGACGAGGAGGATGCGGACGATCTGCTCCTTGAGATACAGAAGCAGATAAAGAAGAGACAGTGGGGCAAGGCTATCAGGCTCGAGGTCGAGAAGAGCGCCGACAAGCATTTCGTGAAGCTTTTAAAGAAGGAGCTCGGCCTCGAGGACGAGAGCGTCTACCGCATCAGCGGACCTCTGGACCTGACCGTCATGATGAAGTTCTACTCCATGGCAGGTTTCGAGAAGTTCAAGAGCAAGCCGTATACGCCGCAGCCTTCACCGCAGATCAATCCGCAGCTGTCCATATTCGAAAATATCAAAAACGGCGATATACTGCTGCATCATCCCTACGAGGCATTCGACCCCGTGGTGGATTTTGTGCGACAGGCAGCCTCCGACCCGGACGTTTTAGCCATCAAGCAGACACTTTACCGCGTCAGCGGCAATTCACCCATCATCGCGGCGCTTGCCCGCGCGGCCGACAACGGCAAGCAGGTCTCAGTGCTCGTGGAGCTCAAGGCCCGCTTTGACGAGGAGAATAACATCAACTGGGCCAGGATGCTCGAAAAGAGCGGCTGCCACGTCATTTACGGACTGGTCGGCCTTAAGACCCACAGCAAGATAACTCTCGTGGTCCGCCGTGAGGAGGATGGCATCAGGAGATATGTGCATCTGGGCACAGGCAATTACAACGATGCCACGGCCAAGATCTATACGGATATAGGACTTCTTACCTGCAATCCTCTCATAGGAGAGGACGCTACAGCCGTATTCAATATGCTCTCGGGCTATTCGGAGCCTCTGGCATGGAACAAGCTCACGCTGGCGCCTCTGTGGCTCAGAAAGAGCTTCTATGAGCTCATAGAGATAGAGAAGAAGCATGCCCTCGAGGGAAGAAAGGCACATATCATCGCGAAGGTCAATTCACTCAGCGATAAGGACATAATAGCCGCTCTGTACGATGCGGCGGCGGCGGGAGTGAAGATCGACCTGATAATCAGGGGCATCTGCTGCCTTAAGACCGGTATACCGGGCACGAACGGCAACATAACCGTGAGGTCGATAGTGGGCGAATTCCTCGAGCACTGCAGGATATTCTACTTCTACAACGACGGCATGGAGGAGATATACTGCGCGAGCGCGGACTGGATGAGCCGAAATCTGGACAGGCGCGTGGAGATCATGTTCCCCGTCGAGAAGCAGGAGCTTAAGGACAGACTGAAGGAGATACTCGACGTCCAGCTGAAGGACAATATCAAGGCGGCCCTTCTCCTCCCGGACGGAAGTTACGTAAAACCCGACGGAAGAGGCCGCGAGCAGGTGATGGCCCAAAGGTTCTTCTGCGAGGAGGCCGTCTCGAAGGCTGTTCCATATGTAAATGAGCTTGCGGGCAGGAGCTTTACTCCAAAGATGAATCCGGAGCTGTAGGAGCAAATGCAGCAGAAAGGCAAGAGATGATCGACAATGACTGGCTTGTGCCGCTCGGGGCGGAGTTTAAGAAGCCCTACTACAGAGATCTCTACAATTTTGTGAAAAAGGAATACGAGACAGGCGTGTGCTTCCCGCCGCCGAAGGATATATTCAGCGCATTTTCCATGACGCCGCTCTCGCAGGTGAAGGTGCTCATACTCGGCCAGGACCCTTATCACAACTATCATCAGGCGCACGGGCTTTGTTTTTCTGTGCTGCCCGGTGAGGAGATTCCGCCCTCTCTGAAGAATATATACAAGGAGCTCTCGGACGAGCTGGGCTGCTACATACCGGACAACGGTTATCTGGAGAAGTGGGCCAGACAGGGCGTGCTTCTGCTCAATACAGTTCTGACCGTGCGCGCTCACATGGCCAACTCGCATCAGGGCGTGGGATGGGAGCAGTTCACTGATGCGGTCATCAGAGCGGTAAATGATATCGACAGACCGGTAGCGATCATGTTGTGGGGCTCCCCTGCAGGTAAAAAGGCGGCCATGCTGAACAATCCCAAACATCTGGTGCTGAAGGCGGCACATCCGAGTCCGCTTTCCGCATACAGGGGCTTCTTCGGCTGCGGACATTTTAAGAAGGTGAATGAATACCTTGAGGCGAACGGCGTAGAGCCCATCGACTGGCAGATCGAGAACCTTCACTGATATCAGAACACAGTTATTTCGCAATCTGTTCACAGATTGGACAAGGTTTAAGGTTATTATCGAGGCAGAACAGGGGGTGCGTTATGGATAAGCTTACGGTACTTGTAGTAGATGATGAAGACAGAATAAGAAAGCTGGTTAGGGATTTTCTTGTGAGGAAGGATTTCAACGTCATCGAGGCCGGTGACGGCGAGAAGGCTGTCGAGCTGTTCTTCTCCGATAAGAAGGTCGATCTGGTGATACTCGATGTCATGATGCCCAAGATGGACGGTTGGGAGGTGCTTAAGACCATCCGCGAATACTCGAAGGTCCCTGTCATCATGCTTACAGCCAGAGGCGAGGAGAGGGATGAGCTGAAGGGCTTCGACATCGGAGCGGACGAGTATATCTCCAAGCCGTTTTCGCCGAAGATACTTGTCGCGAGGGTCGATGCGCTTCTTCGAAGGAGCAACCAGGCGAAGGATGAGGCTGTGGAGATCGGAGGCATCACGCTTGACAAGAGTGCCCATGTGGTGAAGATCGACGGCGAGCAGATCGACCTGTCCTTCAAGGAGTTCGAGCTTCTCTCATATTTTATAGAGAACAAGGGCATCGCTCTGTCCAGAGAAAAGATCCTGAACAATGTCTGGAACTACGATTATTTCGGAGATGCCAGGACCATTGACACCCATGTCAAAAAGCTCAGGAGCAAGATGGGTGAAAAGGGCGACTGTATAAAGACTATCTGGGGCATGGGTTACAAATTTGAGGTATAGGTGAAGTACAGTTTCATATAGGGTCTATTATGAAGATATCCATAAGGGTAAAATTTACGGCGGTGTTCGCGCTTGTGCTGGGTGCGGCCATCGCCTTATGCATTCTTTTTAACAGCTTGTATCTGGAAGAGTATTATATTAAAGAAAAGGTATCCGCCATGCTCTCGGCCTGCGAGGAGCTCGAAGCGGTTCTTTTGAGTGCGCCGGAAGATACCGGTGAGGCTCGTGACGGTGATGTTTCTTCGAATTCGTCAGCCATGCTCGGGGATCCTTCGATAGGTGAACCGGACGACTCTCAGCCGCATTCGGGGCGAAGGAACGACTCTTCCGAGGAAAATCCGGACGGTGATCCAAGGATAATAAACCTTTTTTACAAGCTGAAGGATAATTCAAATATCACGGCAATGGTCATCCATGGCGGTGTCGTCTATACCGCTGAGGGCGTTGACAGGACATGGATATCCAGAGTGCTTTCCGAGAGACAGAGCATTTACGGCGCCGGCTCGGGAGGCGGCAGAAGCACGGTCATTTCCGAGACGGAAGAATACAGTATCATCAAATACTATGACAACGTCACCGGAACCTATTATCTTGAGGCATGGGGAAGTCTGGAGGAGGGAAGCATATTTTTTATGAGGACTCCTCTTGCTTCCATCTCTGAGAGCGTCGGCATTTCCAATAATTTCTTCCTTTACATAGGCCTCGCGGTCGCGGTGGCGGGAGTAATAGTCATGTATGTGGTAATGGGCCTGGTCACCGGACCCATCATAAAGCTGCAGACTATCTCAAAGCGCATGAGCGAGATGGATTTTGAGGCGAAGTATACCGGCTCCGCTCATGACGAGATAGGCGAGCTCGGAAGACATCTCAATGAGATGAGCGAGAAGCTCGAGGAGGGTGTGGCCAGACTTAAGGCAGCGAATCTCGAACTGACCAGGGACATAGAGGAGAAGGAGCAGCTCGAGGCGGCAAGAAGCGAGTTCATAGGCAATGTATCCCATGAGCTTAAGACACCGCTGGCTGTTATACAGGGCTACGCTGAAGGCCTTCAGGAGGGCGTGGCAGAGGATCCCGAGAGTGCGGCATACTACTGCGAGGTGATAATCGACGAGGCTCAGAAGATGAACCGCATGGTGAAAAAGTTGCTTACTCTTAACGAGCTTGAGCAGGGACGCGAAAAGCTCGATCTCACCCGCTTTGACCTGACGGCACTGACATCGGGTGTCTGCCAGGCATACGCTATTCTCGCGAAGAACAAGGGCGCCACGATCATATTCACCAGACGCGACAGCGCGTTCACATGGGGCGATGAATACAAGATCGAGGAGGTCATCTCCAACTATATCAGCAACGCGATCAATCATATATCCGGCAGGATGGAGATAGATGTGCGAATAATCGAAAAAGAGGGCACTGTCAGGCTCGAGGTGGAAAATTCCGGAAGTCACATTCCCGAGGAGGATATCGAGAAGGTTTGGGACAAGTTCTACAAGGTGGACAAGGCCCATACCAGAAGCTACGGCGGAAACGGCATAGGACTCAGCATCGTGAAGGCGATAATCGATCTTCACGGGGGCCGGTGCGGCGCGCAGAATACGGACGCGGGAGTCATGTTCTGGTTTGAACTGTCGGGCAATACGCAGGGAAAAACGGCTCCTGAGACTGTTTAGAAAATATTTAGAATTTTTTGTAAAAAACCTGTTGACAGGCGCGAAAGAAAGTGCTATCATTGCGACTGTTCCGCTGATGGAGTTGCAAAAATTGTTCAAACAATTCAAACAATTTCGATCCGGACAAAACGAACAGAACCTTGAAAACAGAATAGTATACTCCAACCTCGAAATTCAAATGAATTTTAAATTGGAACAAAAAACCTAAAAACAGTAAACGGAAATTAGAAACGACAACGTTCTAAGGACCTGGACAACTTTTTATGAGAGTTCGATCCTG
>DGVE01000058.1 GCA_002395865.1 Lachnospiraceae bacterium UBA4292
TCACCCTCAGAAGCTGACCGCCATGTGCCTTTGCGTGGGCGCGAAGCTAAACCTTGATGAGACCAGAGATCTTCTGGCCAGAGCCGGCTACGCGCTCTCGCCCTGCGACAGGACGGATATCATATTTTCATATTTTATCGAAAACGGTATCTACGATATGATCGAGCTGGACATACAGCTCGAGGAACACGGATGTCCCTGCATTATCGTGTGACGGCGCTATTTCGCACCCGTGAGCATGGAATAGGTCACACCGTATTTTACGGCGATATCCTCCGCGTAGGAGCGCCCCTCGGGAGGCGCGACCTTCACCTTGAAGGATCTCTCGCCGTTTTTGCTGCCGACCACCAGTGAGGCTGCGCATCCGCGGCCCTCTTCGCCCGGACGGTTGAAAGCCTCAGCTTCATAGGCAAGCTTATGCATGTGCGTGTTGTAGATGACACGCACATTTTTGTCGAGAAGCGCAAGCACAGCGTCCTTCGCGATGTAGTAGCCCTCCTCGAAGGAGGTGGTGGAGAACGTCTCGTTTAAAAGCAGAAGACTGTTTTTCGTGGAGGCTGCATATATATCCTTGAACCTTCTGCACTCCTCGCCGAGCCTGCCGAGATCCATAGTCTTGTCCTCATCGGCCGGATAGTGCGTGTAGATGCAGTCCACGGGTGCGAATGCGAAACTCTCGCCGGGCACGCTTATACCGCCCTGCGCCAGAGCGTAGAGCAGTCCCACAGCCTGCGTGATGGTGGTCTTTCCGCCGCGGTTGGCGCCGGTCAGGAGATAGAGCGTGTGCTCCTTTGTAAAATCCAGATCGTTGGGAACGATATTTCCCGCGCTCTCCTCTGAAAATGCCGCGAGCTTTAAGTTGTAGATGCCCTTCGCGTCCATGCGCAGGCCGTTTTCATCCGCGTCAAGCACCTGCGGCTTGCAGAACCTGTACCCCTGCGCCTTCAGCTCCTCCAGATATGCCGCCCAGCGTATGTAGTATACGAACTCGGGTATAAGGTCGGTGATGCCGTTGATGCTCAGATAGACATAGCGTGAGAGCACCTGCTCCAGCTTTTTCGTGAGCTGCGAGAGCATGTGGCTCACATCCTTGTCGAAAAACCTCGTCATGGATCTGGTCGAGTCCCTGTCGGGAGCGGATGCGAGAGTGGCCATTGCAGCCGCGCCGAGGAACGGATTCACCATCGACGCGGAGTAGGCGGAGAAATGATCCGCGCCCGAAATAAGACTTACACTGCTCTCCTTTACGGGATGGTAGCGGTAGCTGCCATTCCACTCATTGCCCTCCCTTATACCGTCCTTTGCGGCGATCGCGTCCGCGAAATTCCCCAGTATACCGGAGCTTTTGAACTCCCTGCTGTTCACCGATATGAGACCGATGCTCTCCACCTCGAAGCTCTGGTTTAAGTTCACGCCGATGGTCAGGCTCTTAAGTGTGGAGGTGTCAGCCTTAAGCGCGGATATGTCCTTCTTCAGCTCGTCGAAGGCCGAAGCCTCGTACGCCGCGGCGATGTATTCCTTAAGGCCCAGAAGCCCGGCGGACTTCACATCGTAGTCATTCAGGCAGCTGCGGATGTTTTCGAGGCATTTTATGTAGTCGTCCAGCTCGCTTAAGCGGTGAAGGAGGTTCCACAGCCCCTCGCGCTCATCGTGGTCCTTCTTGAAGCTGCCGTAGTCGTTTATGAACTGTACATGGTCCAAAAGCTCCATCATCCTGTCACGAAAGCCCGGAAATGCGACCAGATCGGCGAATACATCTATCCTGAAGCGCGAGACCTCCGGGTCGTCGGTCATGGCGCGCATGACTGACGCGATCATATTGCGCTCTGCGGGCTTTTTGGTGAGCTTTTCGCACAGCGCGTCGAGTCCCAGATCGTGCCATGCGGTGTCAGGCATAGCGCAGTATTTACTGTCATCGTTCGGAAATAATATACTTACCTGTTTTTTCTTCGCCATGTTGTGTCCTTTCGTGTCGTGAAATCGTCTTTGGAAGAAGAACGAAAACAAAAACCATAGCCTTATAATAGCGCGAAATATGCCGTTTTTCAAGCTAATACCCTGTAACATCTAAAACTTTGGTAGCAACGCACCATACGACATTCGCTGCATCGTTGTCGTCGGTCGGCGATGGGTCCACATCGCCTTCCTCCTCCGCCTTGCATCGAATGCCGCCTGATGTGTTGCTATACAACGTTTAGACGTTACAGGGTACTAAAGTTGTGCAATGTGTAAGTTTTGCGTATTGATAAAACGATGTTTTTGTGATATTGTATAATCAACTGTTAGTAGGGGGTGAGATCATGGCTTCATACCATATGAGGGATCCGGTGATGGATCCGTCCGGCTTCGTGCTTCTGTCGGACCATGTGCCGGGCATTATTCAGGAGATAAGATATTTTTCGACGTATAACTTCGTGGGAGACCGCATAGACGGCTATGAGGAGCCGTGCGCCGTCTTGACGAGGGAGGCGGCTAGAGCCGTGAAGGAGGTCGCGAACAATGCAGCCGTCATGGGCTACCGCCTTAAGGTGTTCGACACCTACCGTCCCGCCTGTGCCGTGAGACATTTTGTCAGGTGGGGTATAGAGGATCTGGATCTTCGTATGAAGCCGTTTTTTTACCCGGATATAGAGAAACAGGATCTTTTTAAGCTGGGGTATATAGCCAGCAGGTCGAGCCACAGCAGGGGGAGCACCATAGACCTGACACTTTTTGACATGACCACCGGAAGGGAACTCGACATGGGCAGCCCTTTCGACTACTTCAGTGACATGTCACACCCGGATTGCCGCGACATAACCGACGAGCAGTATGAGAACCGTATGAGACTGCGTGAGCTGATGCTTTCGAACGGATTTAAGCCGATAGATTGCGAGTGGTGGCATTTCACGCTTGCGGATGAGCCGTACCCCGACACGTATTTCGATTTCCCGGTGTCCTCGGCATATCTGCGCAGATAGGAACAGATAATAAATGGATACAGCTATACTGATGATCGCAGCGATGACGCTTCTTCTGGTCATCGTTTTACTGGCACTTTATCTTTCCGACAGGAGCCGTGACCGGTCGGAGGAGGTGAAAAAAACCATCTCGGAGTCTGAAGGCAGGATAACGACCTCCGTTACGCATCTTTCGGAGTCGCAGGGCAGGAGCCTTGCGGAGATGAACGGAAGCGTGAACAGAGCCATAGGAGAGGCCGGCGCCGCCGTCACAGACAAGATGGAGGAGCGCTTCAGGGAGATGCTGCGCACCGAGATCGACAACAGGGAGCACAACACCCGGAAGCTAAACGATATAAATGACACCCTCAAAAGCGGTCTTAACGAGCTTCAGGAGCTCACGGGTAAAAAGCTTGACGCCATACAGACGGGTGTGAACGAGAGGCTCGACAACGCCCTCTCAAAGCGTCTTGACGAGTCCTTCGAGACCGTCGGCAATCAGCTTGCGCAGCTTCACAAAAGCCTCGGCGAGCTCTCATCGATGTCCGATGGCATCACGAGCCTTAACCGCACGCTCTCGAATGTGAAGACGAGGGGCACATGGGGTGAGATGCAGCTGGGCTCCATTCTCGAGGAGAACCTGGCTGAGAACCAGTACGTAAAGAATATAAAGCTCAGGAAGAACAGCGACGATATCGTGGAGTTTGCCATCCGCATCCCCGCAAAGGACGATGACAACAGACCTGTTTACCTTCCGATCGATTCGAAATTCCCTGCGGATATCTACAACAAGCTAATTGACGCGGCGGACGCAGGGGATAAGGATGCCATCGACAGCGCCAGGAAGGAGCTGGAGTTTAGGATAAAGCAGGAGGCGAGGTCGATAAGGGACAAATACATCGCACCTCCCGCGACCACAGATTTCGCCGTCATGTTCCTGCCCACGGAGTCGATGTACGCGGAGGTGCTTCGCATCGACGGGCTGGCGGAGTATTGCCAGACCCAGTGCCGCATAATGATCGCGAGCCCGCAGACCATCACCGCGCTTTTGAACTCATTGAAGGTGGGCTTTGCGAATATCGCGCTGAACAAAAAGACCGCGGAGGTCAGAAAGCTTCTGTCGGCCATCAAGTCGCAGTATGAGACTCTGGACGGGCTGATCGACGACACGAAGAAGAAACTCGAGGCGGCGGCGAAGAGCAATGACGCCATAAAATACCGCACGGAGCAGATCAACAAGAAACTTAAGACCATTGACAGCCTGGAAACGGCCGAGGCCGACAGGCTCCTCGAGATAGGCGGGGACCAGGGGGATTGATATGCACAGAGTATTTAGGAGAATCATGTCACTGGCGATCATCATCTGCATGCTCATGGCGTTTGTGCCGTTTACAGGCAGCAGCGTGCAGGCAGACAATGAGACGCTAACAGGCAAGACCGCCGCCGAGATAGTGGGTATGATGGGGCTCGGATGGAACCTCGGAAACACTCTCGACGCCACGGGCGGCAACAGAAACGATGTGTATTCGCACGAGACCAGCTGGGGCAATCCCCGCGTCACACGCGAGCTCATCCACGCGGTTAAGGAGGAGGGCTTCGACACCATCAGAATACCCACCACGTGGTACAACTATGCGGACGCGGATTTCAACATCGACCAGGCCTACATCGACCGCGTGAAGGAGATAGTGGGCTGGGCCTACGAGGAGGGTCTGTTCATCATCCTGAACGTACACCACGAGAACTGGGTAAATGACAGGAACATCGACAAAAACTATGTGGAGATAGGCTACAAGCTCGCGAAGGTGTGGAGTCAGATCGCGGACAATTTCGCACAGTTCGATCAGCATCTTATATTCGAGGGCATGAATGAGCCCAGAGCCGCAGGAGCAAGCTACGAGTGGTCGGGCAATGACGACTGCTACGCGGCGGTGAACTACCTTCTGCAGGTGTTCGTAAATACCGTAAGAGCTTCGGACAAGGGCTACAACAAGGAGCGTGCTCTCATGATACCCGGATACGCGGCGGGCAGCTCCTCAGCCATCATGCGCTCAGTAACGCTTCCCACGGTGAACGGTGAGGTGTGCAACAACCTCATCGTATCCGTTCACTGCTACAGCCCCTACGACTTCTGCTTAGCGGACACCAAGAAGGATTTTGATCCGAACAGCAGCTCAGATACCGGCGGCATCGATGTGATGTTCAATGACATCGACAGCATCTTCCTGAGCAACGGTATACCCGTCATCATCGGAGAGACCAGCGCCACCGCGAAGAACAATGTTGAGGCTCGCGAGAAGTGGGCTGAGTACATGGGTAAAAAGGCATCCGAGTACGCGGTTCCGATAGTCATCTGGGACAACGGCAGCAACTCGAATTCGGGCGGCGAGAGCCATGCCCACATGGACAGATACAACAACAAGGCGAATTATCCCACGGTGATCAGAGCGCTCGAGGACAGCTATGCGGCCGCGCCCTACGGCAGCGCAAGGGGAAACAGCGGCTCAGGCTCCTCAGCACAGGGCGAAGGCAATGTGATCTGGTCCGAGGACGGCGGCAAGAAGAGTACGAAGTCGTGGGATGCGGGCTTCATCACGATAGGCTCGCAAAGCACCTACTATCTCGAGGGACGCGATGTGGTCATCGAGTACTCGGGAAGCGGCGACGTGAAGATGATACTCGACAGCGAGAAGAAGTCGCAGTGGTGGATACCGGTCGACCCTTCAGAGGTGAAGGAGGAGGGCGGCAAAAAGAAGGCCGTATTTAAGAGCGACGCTATCCTTACGGAGCTCTCGAAGTTCGGTATCACAGACCCTGCGGATCTTCGCAACATGTGCTTCATCACCACCACTGATGATGTGACGGCCTACAGCGTAACCGTCACCGGAGGCGCGAGCGTCATCACATTTATGGTAAACGGAAGCGTTTACGCTATGTCTTCGGAGATGCCCGCGGACCCGACATTTACCAACATGGAATTCCTCGGCTGGTATTTAGAGAAGGATTACAGAGCCGGCAGCGAGTTTAAGGGCGGCCCCGTGGACTCCGACATAACGGTATACGCAAAGTTCAGGATAACGGACGGTGCCTTCCCGAAGGACACCGCACCGGAAGATCCCGTTGAGCCCGACACCAAGCCCATCGAGCCGGAGGAGACTACCGCAGCGCCCGAGAAGGAGAGCAAGGCAGAAGTATCGTCAGAGACCGAGAAGTCGCAGTCCGATACGCCCGCGAAGACTCAGGCGCAGCCCGGCAATGACGGAGGCAGCTTCAACCTTCTGAACGTAGTAACTATACTGGTACTGGTCGCCATATTCGTGATGGTCACCACGACTATCGTATTTATGGTGAAGAAACCTAAGGGAAAATAATGCTTGACTCAGGACCGTCTGTGTGCTAAAAATATCACGAACGGGCCTGTAGCTCAGCTGGGAGAGCGATGCGTTCGCAACGCATAGGCCATGGGTTCGAGTCCCACCAGGTCCACGGGGGGCCGGCGATTTCGCCGGCCTTTGTGATTCTTATGCTTCCTTTGCATTCCTGTACTCGAGTGGAGTCAGTGCACACTCCTTCTTGAACACCTTCGTAAAATAGCTCTGGGATGGGAAGGCGAGTATGGACGATATCTCCGCTATGGGATAGTCCGAAAACCGCAGCATGTTCTTCGCCGTCGCTATCTTCATTCTGGCAATGTATTCGCTCACGCTGCTACCTGTCTGCTCCTTGAACAGTCTGCACAGATACGCCTCCGACAGGCCGACGTGCTCGGCCAGGTCCTTCACGGTGATCCTTGTATGCAGTCTGTCATATATGTAATCCATGCACTTCACGATATGTATCGAATGCACGGCGTTCTTCTGCAGTGATCGCATCCTCTTTGCATAGTCCATGCACATGGGCTTATGGAGGGCAGCTGCGGCCTCCACGCTCCGGCACTTATCGATCTGCATGATGTAGTGGTCGCTCAGATTATACGCGGTCTGCAGGGGCAGGCCGGCGTTTATACAGTACCTGGCAATGACCGCGGTCGTGATCACCAGATGGTACTTCACATTCTGAAGCTCGTTGTCGCTGAGCCTCCCCCAGCCCTCTCGCTTATCGAGCACGCTTTCGTCGGTGAGCCTGTCCACCATGGCGGTGTCGCCGTTCATGATGTACGAGTAGAACTCCACCTCCGGGTTGTACGGGGCGCGCACGAACATCTCCTCGCGCTGCACGAACTCCCTGTACACCAGACTCCTTCCCGTCTCCTCCATATCTGCCCTCCTCGTTGTTTTTTTATGCGGGTACCACGGCGGCTTACTTTATTGGCTGTTGAACAGCCATCGAGGGTAGAAATCCTTCACTTCGTTCAGGATTTCCTTGCATCAACAGCCGCAAGCGTCCGGCTGGCGGACTGCAACGATTACTGCGTAATCGTCGCATACCCCGGCGGACACAACCTCCGCTTCGCTGCGTGATGGTCCGCCGGAGTATTTTTACTCCTCCGGCTTACGTTGCTATATGCCCGCCGCCTGACAGTTGCCTCACCACGCACTCCGCTGACGACGTCACTCAGCGAAAAACTCACTGCGGCGTAAAAGCATTGGTCACGCCTTGTTCGATTTCCGCTTCCCTCCGTCTGATGATGTCAGGCGGGAGCATTCGAAGAACGCCGACGTTCGTGCGGCACGTAGCGGTAATACCGGCAGGCGGCGCGAGTTTTGCTGTGTAGGAAGGAGGATGAAAATACCTGAGCCGACCATCACGAAGGCTGCGTCGGCGAGGTTTTTTTCATCCGACGACCGTTCCTGAGCCAATAAAGTAAGCCGCCGTCAAAAGCCGCCGTCAAATACCGCCGTGGTACTGGTTGAATTATACGTCATGAAAAGGCAAAAAGCAACATGAAAGTTGTATAAATGAGGGGGAGGCGTGGTGCATAATGGAGGTATCAAGGAAACTGACAGGAGGTGTTTATGAAGCTGAAGAAGGGGGTCAATATCGGAGGGTATCTGTCACAGTGCGAGTATAAGAAGGAGCACTATGACGAGTTTATCTGCGAGCAGGACGTGAAGAAGGTGAAGAATATGGGCTTCGACCATATGAGGCTGCCTGTCGATGCGTGCGTGCTCGTGACAGAAAACGGCGGGGTCATCGAGAGCGGCTTTGCGTACGTGGACAGGATGGTCGAGTGGGCGGAGAAGTATGGGCTTGATGTGATCATCGACATACATAAGGCGTACGGGTACGACTTCAACGACGCAGGGACCGAGGCCAATTCGCTGTTTGGCAGCGAGGCGGGCAAGCAGGCCCTCGAGGATCTGTGGAGCATTATCGCGAAGAGGTACGGCAAGTGCGACAACGTGGCGTTTGAGCTTCTGAACGAGGTAGTGGAGGAGGAGCTCGCGGGACCTTGGAACGAGCTGTCTAAGAGACTCATCAGGGCGATAAGGAAGGAGAGCGAGGCTCCCATAATTTACGGCGGAGTGCAGTGGAACAGCGCGATGACCGTGAAGAAGCTCGAGAAGCCCGAGTTCGACAACGTGATATACACATTCCATTTCTATGAGCCGATAATATTTACCCACCAGAAGGCATACTGGGTAAAGAATATGGATATGGAGAGAGATGTCGAGTATCCCGCGACCATGGAGTACTACAGGGAGGTGTCGAAGACCCTCGGGTACCAGGGCGAGGCGGCCGTGAAGGCGAAGGCGACAGTGATGGGACCTCAGTTCATCGAGGAACTCATCGAGGACGCCGTGAGCGCAGCGAAGAAGAACGGCGTGAGACTCTACTGCGGCGAGTTCGGAGTTATCGACAGGGCACCCGTGGAGGATACCTTAAGGTGGTTTAAGGATGTGGACGACGTGTTCAGAAAGTACGATATAGGCTACAGCATCTGGTCGTTCAAAAAGATGGATTTCGGTATTACCGACGAGCACTACGCGCCGATCATCGACGAGCTGTGCAGAGTCTGGAACAGATAAAGGGAGGTACAACATGAGAAGAAGGGAAAGTGCATTTCTGGCGCTGGCAATGACTGCGGCCATGATCGCAGGCTGTGCGCAGAAGGAAGAGACAAAAACTACAACTACGGCAGAGCCCGCGCAGCAGACTACTGCGGAGACTTCGACGCAGGAACAGCCCACGCAGCCGGCTGAGCCCGAGAAGCCCGATATGGACGCGATCGCGAAGAAGACAGAGGATGCGGTGCTTAAGAATGGCTACAGCCTTGTGTGGGAGGATGATTTCGCGGACGGCATCAGCGAGGACGACTGGAACTGGGAGCTTCACGAGCCCGGCTGGGTAAACAATGAGCTCCAGAGCTACGTGAAGTCAGAGAACAACGTGTACGTTAAGGACGGCGTTCTGGTGATCAAGCCCATCAAGGCAGGTGACAGCTACACCTCGGGCCGCGTGAACACACAGGGCAAGCACGATTTCACGTACGGATATTTCGAGGCATCCATCAAGATGCCCGCAGGCAAGGGCTTTCTTCCCGCGTTCTGGATGATGCCCACGGACGAGAACAACTACGGTCAGTGGCCCAGATGCGGAGAGATCGACATCGCGGAGGTGCTCGGAGACCAGACGAATACCGCGTACGGAACCATTCATTACGGAAACCCTCACTCAGAGAGCCAGGGCAAGGTGACATATTCAAATCAGGACTTCTCCACGGATTTCCATGTGTACGGCGTGGAGTGGCTTCCCGGCAGGCTCAACTGGTATGTGGACGGCGAACTCATCCACACAGAGGATGACTGGTATACGACTACGGTAGGCCAGGGAACGGTTACATATCCCGCGCCCTTTGACCAGCCCTTCTATATCATACTCAACCTTGCGGTCGGCGGTACATGGCCGGGTAATCCCGACGAGACGACCGATTTCGACGCGGCAACCATGGAGATCGACTACGTCAGGGTATACCAGCAGGACGAGTATGATGAAAATGTCGAGGCTCCCGTAAAGGAGATCGTTATCAGAGATCCCGACGCAACAGGCAACTACATCCCCAACGGCGATTTCTCCGTGGCCGAGGACCTCGATGACAAAGAGGCATGGAACTTCCTCACAGCCGCTTCAGGCGACGGAAGCGCGAAGATCGAGGACGGCGTGATCACCATCAGCACGAAGAACTCCGGCTCGGAGGATTACTCGATACAGCTCGTTTCATGGAACACACCCATGGAGAAGGGCGCGGACTACCGAATAACATTTGACGCGTGGGCAGATGAGGCCAGGACCATGAAGGTGGCCGTCACAGCGCCCGAGAGGGGCTGGGGAAGGTACTATCAGGATACCGCTTACGACCTGACGACCGAGAAGCAGAGCTACACGATCGATTTCTCCATGAAGGATGACACCGATCCGGCAGGAAGACTCGAGTTCAACATGGGCAATCAGGGCAGCACCGCCACCATTTACATCGCAAATGTAAGAGTCGAGAAGACCTCACAGGGCGATGTCGCCGAGGATGGAAAGTCCGTTCTCGCAGACGGCAACTACGTATACAATTCCTCCTTCCGCGAGGGCAAGAACAGAGTAGGCGAGTGGAGCTTTACAGGCGACGCGGACTACAGCGTGACGAGTCTTGAGGATGGAAGAAGACTTTATATCGATGCTAAGGATACATTTACAGTGAGCCAGGAGGGACTTGCGATAAGCACAGGAAGCGAGTACGAGCTCTCCTTCGAGCTTGAGAGCGACAGCGAGGTCATGATCGATGTCCGCGTGAACGATAAGGATTTCACCTACTCCATAGCCGCAGACGCAGGGCACGTGTACAACTACAAGACTCCTTTCACTTGCGAGAGCACGGAGAACGCGGGCATCTCGTTCACATTCCCGGCAGGTAAGTACTATCTGGACAATGTGCGCGTGGTGGAGAACGCCATGATAAAGAACGGCAGCTTTGACGCGGGCCTCACGGGCTACGAGATCTACGTGGACAGCCAGGCAAGCGCAAGCTATGTAGTGGACTCGCTCTCCGAGGACAATGCGGCTGATTTCACCGTGAAGGCCACAGGCGATCAGGACTGGAAGATACAGCTTAAACAGAATGACGTGCTTCTCGAGAAGGGAAAGACATATACACTCACATTTGACGCAAAGTGTGACATCGACCGCGAGATCAGAGCCATCATGCAGGGCACTGAGAACAAGGGCTGGGCGGTATACTCGGGTGAGAACATCGTTTCTCTCACAAGCGAATATCAGACCTTCACCACGACCTTCACCATGGAGTACGACACGGATGCGCACGCATTCCTGTCCATATGCATGGGCGCCGTGAACGGCAATGTGATATCGGATCAGCACAGGATCTGCATAGACAACATATCGCTCGTTGAGGTCGAATGACCTTCATGGGCGGTCCATAAAGCACCACAGGGAGGATCACAGGCTTTTGCCTGTGGTCCTTCTTTTTATCATGCCACAGACAAAGAAACCGTAATCTCGTGCAGAATCGGCCCAAAAGAAATCGTAATCTCGTGCAGAATCGGCCCAAAAGAAATCGTATTTTCGGTTGACGACCGTATAAAAGTGTAGTAATATCAAGGGGATGGAGGTGTTGGGATGTTTAAGAGAAAAATATACGATCATTTGAGAGAGTGGAAAGATAATTCCAAAGGGGCATCGGCTATCATGATCGAGGGGGCCAGGCGTGTCGGAAAAAGTACCTTAGCTGAGGAATTTGCCAAAGCAGAATATGATGATTACATTCTCATCGATTTTTCGATCGCCAATAAGGCTCTGATGGATAACTTTGATAATATCGGCAATATCGAGACCTTTTACAGAAACCTGTTTGTTTTGACCGGCAAGGCACTTAAAAAGAGAAACGGCGTGATCATATTTGATGAAGTGCAGTTTTTTCCGAAAGCAAGGCAGGCTATAAAGCATCTGGTGCATGACGGAAGATTTGATTTCATTGAAACCGGTTCTCTGATATCCATCAAAAAGAATGTAAAGGATATATTGATACCGTCCGAAGAGGATAATATAAAAATGTATCCCATGGATTTCGAGGAATTCCTGTGGGCTACAGGCAACAATGCCGTTATTGATGCGATTCGGGATGCATTTGAAAACAGAAGACCTCTGGGAGATGCCATCCACAGGAAGATACTTAACGAATTTCGCGTCTATATGGCTGTGGGAGGCATGCCGCAGGCGGTAGAAGCGTATGTCAGCGGTAAAAACTATAAGCAGATCGACGGTGTAAAAAAAGGCATACTCAGGCTGTATATGAATGATCTGAAAAAGCATGACAGTGACGATGGCGACAGGGCAGAGGATGTTTTCAGCTCAATACCGTCACAGCTCATGAATCATAATTCCATATTCAGGTATTCCTCTATTGATGAAAAAGCAAGAAGCAGAAATCTGATGAATTCGATCGAATTTCTGAATGAGTCAATGATAGTGAATAATTGCGTTAATGTTTCGGCGCCTGAAATTGCATTTGAACTGTATTCCGACCCGACGAAATTTAAAATGTTCATGGGTGATACGGGACTTTTGGTGACGCAGATTCTGAACAACGGAGGGGATGTGGATAAGATGTACCGGTCTCTCATCATCGATGATCTGGGCATCAATCTTGGCATGATATTTGAAAATATGGTCGCACAGATGCTCCGTGTGAGCGGACACGAGCTCTATTTCCATGAATTCGAGTACACTCCCGAAGGAAATACGTCAAGCAAAAAGTATGAGGTGGATTTCCTGACCGTAAGGGGAAGAAGAATCGTACCGATCGAAGTTAAATCATCGGGATACAAAAACCACAAATCATTTGATTATTTTAAAGAAAAATACAAACTTAAAATGAACGAGAGGTATATTATCTACACCAAAGACCTTTCATTTGATGAGGGAGTGTTGTTTATACCCATTTACATGACCACGTGTTTATAAAGACGGGAGGCTTGTATGAAACCGGTAATGAGTGCATCGGAGGCGAAGAAGCGCCTCATCGAAGGGAACGGAAGATATATGGAGACGAGCGCGGGTCTGGGGGATGTATCCCCGGCGCTTCGCCGCTTTACCTATGAGCGGGGTCAGAAGCCATACGCCATCATATTGTCGTGCTCGGATTCGAGGGCAATACCCGAGGCTATATTTTCGGCGGGCATAGGCGAGCTCTTCGTCATAAGGGTCGCCGGCAATGTGGTTGACGACCATCAGCTCGGCAGCATCGAGTACGCCGCAGACCATCTGGGGACGCCCATCGTGGTGGTGCTCGGCCACGACCGCTGCGGCGCCGTGGACGCCGCCATGAACCATGATCCCGACGGCCATATCCGCTACATCACCGACGAGATACTCACCGCGATAGGCGATGAGCGCGACGAGTACAGCGCCTGTGTGAAAAACGTCCTCCACTCCGTGAAGCTTATAGAGGAGAACGCCGACATCAGGCATCTCGAGGACGAGGGACTCGTCGTGTGCGGAGCCATATATCACCTCAAGGATGGCAGGGTGGATTTTCTGTGATAAATAATGAAATTTACCAAAACTTCCCATTGAATTTATAAATAATTTATTATATACTGTCCGTGTATTCGCGGAGCGTAAGATTGAAAGGACCCGCGGCAAGCACAAAAACGGGAGGAGAGGTGCAATTATATGAAACCATTGGAAATCTTTACCAAGACGATGAAGTTCTGCTGGCTGAAGCTCGCCATAGGCGCGGCTAACCTGCTGATCTCCATTATCACCTTTCTGATACTTGTTGTCCTTATAGGCAGCAATATCGGCGGAGGCGGATTTGCGGTCTGCGTTATGATCTGGCTCGGACTTGTGAGAGTGACATCGTTCATCATCAACAAGTACATCGGCTACCTGATCAGAGTGGGACATATCTCTGTCGTAGTCAAGGCACTTACAGAGGGTGAGCTTCCGGAGAACCAGATTCAGTACGGCGTGGACGTCGTTAAGAGACGCTTCGCTGTGGCGAATGTGTTCTTTATCATAGACAGGCTTGTGGCAGGTGCTGTAAGGCAGATCCAGAGGATGGTAAACACCATCGGTGCTCTCATAGCTCACATGCCCGGCGGCAAGCAGATCGTGTCATTCATCAACTTCTTCGTTGAGATCGCATTCGGTTCAGTTGACGACTGCGTGCTCGGATGGGTGCTCTACAGGGAGGAGCTCGGCGCATTCCACGGCGCATGCGACGGCGTGGTACTGTTCTTCCAGAACTTCAAGGCACTTATGTTAAGAGCACTTAAGACCACATTCATAGCGGTTGGATGCATGCTTGTGATCGTTCTTATACCTACACTTATCGCCGCAGGCGTGGGCGATGCCATGGCTATCATCATCACTCTTTTCGTAAGCTACTACATCTGCCACATCTTCAAGAAGGCTTTCCTCGACAGCTACATCTTCATCGCCATGATGACGAGATACATGGAGCTGGCTACACAGCAGGAGCCCGCTGTCGATATGTACGGCAAGTGCGAGAAGTGGTCCGGAAAGTTCAGAGAGCTCGTTGGCAAGAAGAACGAGGAGGCTTCAGGCGCTTATGCGGCTGCACCCGTTCAGATGCAGGATCCGGGCAATTTTCAGTAAATAATAGTTGCGTACTGCCCGGGGAGACTCGGGCAGTTTTTGTGATCGTTGAGGAAAAACGTATGCATGTAGGACAGATATTAAAAGCCGACACTGCAAACGGTGTCGGCATCAGAGTGAGTGTTTTTGTGTCGGGCTGTACCAATGCCTGCCCCGGCTGCTTCAATCCGCAGACATGGGATTTTAACTACGGTGAGCTTTACGACCATGCGATGGAGGATACCATCATGGCAGAGCTGTCGAAGAACTTCTATGCGGGTCTCACGATACTTGGAGGCGAGCCCTTCGAAATCGCCAATCAGAGGACTGTAATAGGCCTTATCCGCCGTGTAAAGCGCGAGCTTCCGGACAAAAACATCTGGATGTACTCAGGCTTTACATACGATACCGATCTGGCTCCCGGCGGCAAGCGTTACTGCGAGGTCACTGATGAGATACTGGACAGCATCGATATCCTTGTGGACGGACTCTTCATACTGGCTAAGAAAAACCTGATGCTTAAGTTCAGGGGCTCTGCTAATCAGAGAATAATCGATGTTAAGAGGAGCCGCGCCGAGGGCAGGGTGGTGCTGTCGGAGCTGAATAATGAGGTGTGATGAAGTACAGACAAAGACCGCGGCGCATTTGCCGCGGTCTTTAATATACGCCTAATTTTGCGTGCTTTCCAGCCACTTTCTCTCAAGTTCGAGAGTGATCTTCATCGCCTCAGGCCCGGGGGCGCCGATGGTGTTGCGGCGCATCACGCAGGTCTCGAGCTTTATCGCCTCATAGACGTCCGTATCGAATACGGGGCTGATGGAGCGGTATTCCTCGAGGGTGAGCTCATCGAGGGCAATGCCGCGCTTTTCACACAACAGAACCAGCCGGCCCACTATGGAGTGCGCGTCGCGGAAGGGCACGCCCTTGCCGACTAAGTAGTCGGCCGCGTCGGTGGCGTTCGTGAAGCCGCCTGCGGCGCTCTTATACATATTCTTCTTGTTGAAGCGTGTGGACGCAAGCATGTCGGTAAACAGCTTCAGGCAGTTCTTCGTCGTGTCGACCGCGTCGAAGAACATTTCCTTATCCTCCTGCATGTCCTTGTTGTATGCGAGGGGGAGACCCTTCATGGTCACGAGCATGGAGGTGAGGGCGCCGTATACGCGGCCTGTCTTGCCCCTCACGAGCTCGGCTATGTCCGGGTTCTTCTTCTGCGGCATGATGGAGGAGCCTGTGGAATAAGCGTCGTCCAGATCGATGAAGCGGTACTCGTTGCTGTTCCAGATGATGAATTCCTCCGAGAAGCGCGACAGATGCATCATGACTGTGGCCATGGCACTCAGAAGCTCGATCACATAGTCGCGGTCGCTCACGCCGTCAATGGAGTTGAGCGTGGGACCGTCGAAGTCGAGCATGGAAGCCGTGTACTCGCGGTCGAGCGGATACGTGGTTCCGGCCAGCGCTCCCGAGCCTAAAGGGCAGGTGTTCATGCGCTCCCTTATGCTCTTCATGCGGAGCCAGTCCCTCTTAAACATCTCGAAATACGCCATGAGATGGTGGGAGAGGGTGATGGGCTGCGCCTTCTGCAGGTGTGTGAAGCCGGGCATGATGGTGTCTGTGTTCGCGTCAGCTATCGACAGTATGACGTCGAGCAGACCTGTGAGCAGCTCCATGAGGGCGTCGATCTCGTCCCTCGTGTAGAGCTTCATGTCCAGAGCCACCTGGTCGTTGCGGCTCCTTCCCGTGTGCAGCCTCTTGCCAGGCTCACCGATCCTTTTGGTGAGCTCCGCCTCTATAAAGCTGTGGATATCTTCGGAAGTCTCGTCAAATGAAAGCGTCCCCTCGTCGAGGTCGCGCCTGATGCTCATGAGCCCCTCTGTAATGGCCTGCGCATCCGGATCACTGATGATGCCCTGCTTTTTGAGCATCTTCACGTGAGCCATGCTGCCTCTTATATCCTGCCTGTAAAACCTTCTGTCGAAGGGGAGTGACGCGTTGAAGCTGTTCACCAGCTCGTTCTCCTCCTTCGTAAATCTTCCGCCCCAGAGTTTCATCGGGTACTCCTTTATATGCTTTATTATGCGCAGGGACGGCAGCAGCCGTCCCCTTATCGTTTATTTATCAGCCCAGATCCTTTAAGAGCTCAAGCGGGTTGTTGGAGCGCTTGAGCGCGAGCTCCTTCGTGATCTTTCCGCCCCTTACCAAAGCCTTCAGATCCATATTCAGAGTATGCATGCCTTCCTTCTGGCCGGTCTGCATGTGTGAGTCGATCTGGTGGGTCTTGTCGGTACGGATAAGGTTTGAAATAGCGTCGTTGCAGACCATGACCTCAGTAGCGGCGATACGTCCTGTGCCGTCTGCGAGAGGAATGAGGTTCTGTGTGACAACACCCTCCAGAACCGCTGCCAGCTGAGTCCTGATCTGGTTCTGGCTGTGAGGAGGGAATACGTCAATGATACGGTTGACGGTATCTGCAGCACCCGTGGTGTGCAGTGTGGAGAATACGAGGTGTCCTGTCTCGGCTGCGGTGATGGCAGCGGAAATGGTCTCGAAGTCTCTCATCTCTCCTACGAGGATGACATCCGGGTCCTCACGGAGAGCCGAACGAAGCGCGCCTGCGAAGGTCTCCACGTCGCGCCCGATCTCTCTCTGGTGGATGGTGGATACACCGGGTGTGTACATGTACTCGATAGGATCCTCGATCGTAATGATGTGCTCAGCTCTGGTGGAGTTGATGTAATCGATGAGGGATGCGAGAGTGGTGGACTTACCCGAACCTGTGGGGCCTGTTACGAGTACGAGGCCTCTGGGCAGATCCGCGAACTTTTTGATCGCGTGGGGAAGACGCAGGCTCTCGAAGATCGGAACCTTGTCACCCATGATACGGAGGCAGGCTGCGTGTGAAGCTCTCTGGTGATATGCGTTTACACGGCAGCGGATATTCGTGCCCGGAGTCTGGTATGAGAAGTCGATGTCCTCGCCTTTTGTGAAGGCCTTCGCTTCGTCCTCGTCAAACATGGAGTAGATGAGTTTGTCGAGATCGGCAGGGTCGAACTTGCCGTCAAGTTTCGCAAGCTTTCCGTACCTTCTGATGGCGATCTCACCCTCCTGGGTGATGTGGATATCGGAGCAGCTCTGACTTCTTGCGTACTCGATAAGCTGGTTGATGTTCATTTCCATGGGTTAAGTCTCCTTTTTGTTTTATCGTCAGTGGTCTGTCCACTGTTTAATTCTTTTTATTCTCCTTTGCTGAACTGCCTTCTTCGCCGGCCTGCGCGGTGTCTGCGCTTTGCGCTGCTTCAGCAGCTCCGGCTCCGGCCACTTCCTCGGCGGGGGCGGCTTCTGAGTCCGTCACTGCCTCTTTGGAGGCGCCTTCTTCGGCGGCTTCGGTCCCGGGCTCTGCGCTCTCCTCGGTGTCGTCGTAGAACTCTCCGCCCTCATCGGCCTCTGTAACATCCTCAGCGTCAGCTTCATTTTTACCGGGCTCATTCTTATCGTCTTCGGAAGAGTCCTCATCTTCGTCAGCCGCCTCATCCTCGCCTTCGTAGATATCGTCTACGAACGGGCTCGGGAAGTTCACGAATCTGCCGAGAAGGTATTTTATGAGTGTCAGAAGTATCAGTGCCGCAAGGCTTGCGAGCGTCAGCTTAAGGCCGAGATCAAAGCCTGCGGGGGTGTATCTGAACTCTACGGTATGGTCGCCTGCGGGCACATTGATCGCGAGCATCGCGTCCTTGAAATTGATCGTATCGACCTTCTTGCCGTCGAGATATGCGCTCCAGCCGTCCTCGTAAGCGATGGTGGTGAAGAGGAGGCCGTCCTCGGCTGCATTTACGGTGCCCTTGACCATGGTGTCAGTATACTCCGTTACATGGAGACCGTGTGCTGCGAGCTTCTCGTAGGCGCTCTTCATTCTTCCGGCGTCGAGTATGTAGAGGGTCGCGAGCATATTCTGGCCGTCGTCGCTGGTTGTTATGTTGATGACATCACCCGCCTGAACGTAGCCGATATCCATGATGAAGCGTCTCTTTAAGGAGGAGTGTGTCACAGACTGGATGTCCCTGCCGTTTCTGGTGAGGTAGGTCTTCGCGCCGTCGATCTGCGAGTTCAGAGTGTATGCGCAGTAGTAGCCGCTCTCGGTGGCCGTATACTTGATGGTCTTGCTGTCACCGCTCGTGGGAGTGCTTATGAAGCGGAACATATTGTAGATGTCCGTCGCGGCGGATATAAAACCGTTCTGCGTGTCGACGGGGTTGCTTCCGCCGGTGTACCACAGCTCCTCCATGTCCGCGGGCACCATGAAGCCGAGGGGAAGGGTGTAGGTGTTCTCGTACATGTTCACCTTGCCCATCGATGCCACTCTGGTGCGGATCTCATTGTCATCGTAGACTATATTCGACAGCTCGAACCTGACGGAGAAGAGCATGTCGATAAAGGGCGTCGCTCCGGTCTTTGAGTACGCGTTGGTCGCGGACTCCATACCGAGCACCTTGTAGAACTTCGAAAGTGCCGCATTGGCGGTGGAGGAGAAGACGCTCATGGTCTGATAGCCGTACCACGAACCGTCGTTCTTCGTGCGAAGTCTGAGTTTCTCGGTGCGGTAGAATATCTCGGGGCTCATATTGGCCGCGGTCTTCTCAAGCGCGAGATAGTCCTTGTCGAACTCCACATAGTCGGGACGGCTTATGGTGGTGACGGAGGTCACGTTCATGTTCATGAAGCCTTCGCCGAATACCGCCACGAGACCTATGACCGCAAGGAACGCGGACGCGCGCTCGAATCTTCTGTACGCGTAGACTACCATGCCGTAGATGGCGATGAAGAGAAGGCTTACATAGTATATCGGGAAGTTCCACGATATATCCTCACCGTAGAGAGCCTCGAAGAGCAGTACCGCGACCGCTGCCGCGCTTATGGCGCCTGCGATCTGTTTGATGCTTCGCTCCTTTGCTCCGGAGAAGCCCTCATAGGCCATCGTCAGAAGCAGGAAGATGTAAGCGAAGGACTGTCTGGAGGGCAGTGAGTTCGGATAGTGGAAGCCGTGCCATATGAAGTTCAGGAAATTCATCGAGAAGCTTGCGAGATAGAAGAGCAGGGCAATAAAGTATGCCGCCTTCTCCTTCGCGCCGACCCTTCTGTTCATGATGTACAGAGGGATGAAGATGAATATGCCCACGCTGCAGAATATGTTCGGCCAGTGGTCAAGTCCCAAGTGGATGTCCACATTGTCCAGATGTCTGTTGAGCATCTGGAGGATGGGGAAGTAGGATGTGAATGTCTTCGGGAAAGTGCTGTTTGCCGAGGCACTCATCATGATGGCATAGTAGGTGGGGAGCAGAATGACTGCAGCAATACCGCCTGCTATGAGCGAATAGACAGAAAACTGCAGAATCTTCCTGGGGTAGTTCGCGTAGTAGATCCGTGTGAATTTGCGTCCGTTAGCATCCGTCATCTCCACGCGCCTTTTGCCCGGCAGGATGACCAGCTGCATGATGAAATAGATCACCAGAGAGAAGCAGATCATGATGGAGATGTAGTAGTTGGTGATGATGGCGAGAGCCAGAGTGATCACGTAGAGCAGGCACTTGTTCTCCTTCACCATCATCTCCAGACCGAGTATGATGAGAGGGAAGAGCAGTATGCAGTCGAGCCACATGATGTTCCAGCTGTATGCCGCGATATAGCCTGACAGCGCGTAGAATGCAGCGAACATCGGGATGCCGAAATCGTTTCTTCCGGTGTGCTTCTTAAGATAGACGCCCATCGTAAGACCCGAAAGGGAGATCTTCAGGACCACCGCATAGGTGATGAACTCGATCACGTAGTGCTCTGAGCAAAGAAGCAGAAGGATGTTTAACGGGCTGCTTAAGTAGTACGCAAAGAGCGCGAGGAAGTTCGTTCCTCCGCCGATCTTCCAGGTGTACAGAAGGCTTCCGCCGTCGCGAAGCTTCCGCAGGAGCTCCTTGTAGAAGGGAGCGTACTGGTGATAGAGGTCGGTCCTGAGGAACGATCTCGAACCGAAGGGGAATATGCCCCTTATTATAAATATGAGCATCATCGCCACGAAGGGGATGAAAAATGACAATATGAGAGGCTGTGCCTCGCCGAATCTGTACAGGAAGCCGCTCTTTTTGCTTTCGGAGACGGCTTCTTTCTTAACTTCAGCCTTGGACATCAGGCTTTTCCTCCTTGCTTTTATTTACGAAGATCAGAAATTTGCTTGCGAAGTAGTTCATTATCATGACGAATACGCTCGATACGAGCTTCGCGATCCAGTTGGGGATGCCGATGAGATCGACCGTCACGAATATGAAGAGCTCCTCGAAGCCCAGTGAAAGGAGCCTGGCGGTGATGAATTTCCAGAATTCATCAAAGAATGCCCTGCCGCTCCATACCTTGCTCTCAAAAACGAATATCTTGTTCACGAAGAAGGCGAATATCACAGCCACGACCCACGCGATAAGGTTGGACGCGGTGGATGAGAGCGAAAATGTGTAATAGCATAGTATATCAACGCCGTAGTTGAGTATGGTCGTGAGCACTCCGCATATGAAGTAGGACACGGTCTCACGGTTCACATACTTATTCCACAGCTTCTTCATCATTTCCATTGTGGATATTTGTCTCCTTGGTGATATAGATGGGGCGGTTCTTCACCTCCAGATAGATGCGCGAGATGTATTCTCCGAGTATACCGATGGAAAACTCGATCGCGCCTCCGAGGAAGAGCACCGCGCACAGTGTGGTGACATATCCGGGCACATCGATGCCGAAGATCGATGTCTGTATCAGCGTCGCTATGATATACACGAAGGACAAAAGGCATACGATGCCGCCGAACCAGCTGACCATCTTCAGCGGTGCCGTCGAGAAGCACATGATGCCGTCCATGGCGTACTTGAACAGGCTCCTTATGCTCCACTTCGAGGTGCCGACGGTGCGCTCGACATTCTCGTAGGGTATCCACTTCGTGTCGAAGCCGACCCACATGAAGATGCCCTTTGAGAAGCGCTGCCTCTCGCAAAGAGACAGAACGGCGTTTATCATCTGGCGGGTCATCATGCGGTAATCCACCGCGCCCTCCTCCATCTTCACGTCGCTCACCGCGTTTGAAAACTTATAAAAAAGGGATGAGAGCCAGCTCTTTACGCGTCCCTCGCCCTTCCGGGTGATACGTCTTGCCGCCACGCAGTCGTGGCCCTCGTCGATGCCGGCGATCATGTCGGGAAGCATCGAGGGCGGGTGCTGAAGGTCCGCGTCCATGACCACGACAAGATCCGCCGTGGAGGCTTTGAGACCTGCGTATATACCTGCCTCCTTGCCGAAATTCCTCGAAAAGCTTATGTAGCCAACCTCGGGGTGAAGAGCCGCGAGTGCCTTCAGCTGTGGGAGCGTATTGTCCCTGCTTCCGTCGTCTATGAATATGTATCTGAAATCAAAGCCGGGTATATCCTTCACCACGGCGTTCGTTTCCTTATAAAAAGAGGCGATAACATCTTGCTCGTTGTAGCACGGTACCACCAGATCGACTGTCCTGCTCATATCATAATGCCTTAAAAATATATGTTTGCATCTTTTATTAGTGAAAAAAATCTGTTATACTGTGTAAGGTCGGTGCCGAAAGACCCTGCTTTTTTCCGACATACCGACCATTATAAATTATATCGAAAGAAATGTAAAGAGAAAAGTAAAGGACGCAGGCCTCATCGGGCCGGGTAATGAAATGACAAGTGAAGAAAAAAATGTAAAACTCATCGGAAGAAGCATCATGAGAAACGGCATCAGATGGTGCGCATTCTCCGGGAGCGGTATCGAATTTGCGGCGAGGACGAAGAGACTGAAGATAGAGCTCTTCGCGGATTCCACAGTGACAGATCCCGGGAATATGGCCAGAGTCGCCGTATTTGTGAACGGTGAGAGGACCATCGACAGAATGATGGACGAGGAGAGGGTCGTCCTTGACGTGTACGAGGGGGAGGAGAAGGCTCTTTGCGTGAGGGTCATAAAGCTATCCGAGAGCGCCATGAGCACCTTCGGAATAGGCAATATCGACGCGGGCGATGGGAGCATCTGCCCCACGGCGGACAAGGGCTTCCTTATCGAATTCATCGGCGATTCCATCACCTGCGGCTACGGGGTGGACGATGAAAATGAGCTCCACTCCTTTAAGACCTCCACGGAGGACTGCACGAGGGCGTTTGCGTACAAGACTGCCGAGAAGCTCGGTGTCGACTACTCGCTGGTGTCCTTCTCGGGCTACGGCGTGTACAGCGGCTACACGGGTGACGGCGTCCAAAACACGACGGAGCTCCTTCCGCAGCACTATAAGAAGCTGGGCTTTTCCTACGCCACGAGCGGCGCGGGGGAGGATAAGTTCCGTGTGGCGGATGTCGCATGGGATTTTAAGCGGCAGCCGGACATGGTCTTCATAAACCTCGGCACTAACGACGCGAGCTTCTGCGGGGAGGATAAGGAGAAGCAGGCCGGCTACGTGGAGCGCTATATCGACTTCTTAAAGAATGTCAGAGCCTGCAATCCGAACGCCCGCATAGTGTGCGGTCTGGGCATGATGGGTGATGCCCTTTATCCGGCTCTTTGCACGGCGGCCAACACCTACAGTGCCGTGTCGGGGGATCTGCGCGTAAGTACCATCCATTTCGACCCGATAAAGGCCGAAACGGAGGGTTATGTGGCCGACTATCATCCGACCGAGAGGACTCACGAGAGGTGCGCGAAGCAGCTTGCCGCGGAGCTTTCGAGGATAATGAAGGCGGAGCTCGCAAAAGTGGGCGGGCAGAAATTACTGGCGCTCACTTTTGACGACGGACCCGCGCCGAATACCACGAGGCAGATACTGGATATACTGAAGAAAAACGATATAAAGGCCACCTTCTTCGCCGTGGGCGAGGAAGCGCAGAAGTACCCTGATGTGGTGAAAGAGTGCTGCGAGGCGGGACACGAGATAGAAAACCACAGCTTTTCACATCCCGCGCTTCCTGAACTGACGGATGAGGAGGCGGGCGCACAGATAGAGGAGACCTCGCAGATCATAGCGAGCATCACGGGCAGAAGACCTGAGTTCTTCAGACCTCCCTATATAGCGGTGGACGACAGGATGCGCGAGAACATTGCCCTCACCATGATAGCGGGCTTCGGCGCGCAGGACTGGGAGGAGTCGGTGAGCGCTCCCGAGAGGGCGCAGATGATCATTTCCGCCATGAGACCGGGCGCGATCATCCTCCTTCATGACAAGGAGGGAAATGACAAAACGGTGGAGGCGCTGCCCTCCATCATCGCGGCGGCGAAGGGTCTCGGCTACGAATTCGTCAAGATACGCGAATTGTTTGAAAGAATGGAGGTTGCGCCGCGAAGAGGTTTAGTATATAATGGCTCTTCGATGTACTTTTGATTCAGGATCCCGATGAGTGAAGGATCATACCCAATTATCCCAAAGGAGCAATGAGTAATTATGAGTGTCAGACGTGTTTATGTAGAGAAGAAGCCCGAATTCGCCACGAAGGCGAAGGAGCTTTCGCATGAGATCCGCCACTATCTCGGTGTCGGCGGATGCACGGGAGTGCGCGTTCTTGTCAGATATGACGTGGAGGGCGTTTCGGACGAGACCTTCGAGAAGGCTCTCGTGACCGTATTTTCCGAGCCCCCCGTCGATACCTATTCCATAGGCGGTTTCGAGAAGAAGGACGGCGATCTGGTATTTTCCGTGGAGGCTCTCCCCGGACAGTTCGACCAGAGGGCGGACAGCGCCGAGCAGTGCATCAAGCTCCTGAAGGAGACCGAGGAGCCCATCATCAGATGCGCGGCCACCTATGTGATAAGCGGTAATGTAAGCGCGGAAGAGTTCGAAAAGATAAAGAAGCACTGTATAAATCCTGTGGACAGCAGGGAGACATCGGATGATGAGATACCCGCCACACTTAAGACGGAATTTCCTGAGCCCGAGGACGTAAAGATCTTCACAGGCTTCAAGGATATGGCACAGGCTCCCCTTAAGGAGCTTTATGACAGCCTCGGACTGGCCATGACCTTCCGCGATTTCCTGCATATCCAGAACTATTTCAGGGACGAGGAGAAGCGCGATCCTTCTGTGACCGAGATCAGGGTGCTCGATACCTACTGGTCGGATCACTG
>DGVE01000155.1 GCA_002395865.1 Lachnospiraceae bacterium UBA4292
GATGTGCCAGATGTTGCGGTCGCGGCTGTAGCTGTGGGAAGAGTCGAACGGAAGCTTGATGCCGTGGGCTTCGCAGTACGCGATCTCATCCTCGCGGGACTGCATCTTCCAGAGCTCGTGACGCCAGGGGGCGATAATCTTCATCTCGGGAGCGAGAGCCTTGATGCCCAGCTCGAAGCGCACCTGGTCATTGCCCTTGCCTGTAGCGCCGTGGCAGATGGCTACGGCTCCCTCTTTTCTGGCGATCTCCACCAGCTTCTTCGCGATGAGGGGTCTGGCCATGGAGGTGCCGAGGAGGTACTTGTTCTCATACACAGCACCCGCCTGTACGCAGGGAACGATGTACTCGTCGCAGAATTCATCGACCACATCCAGTATGTAGAGCTTGCTGGCGCCGCTGTATTTTGCTCTCTCCTCGAGACCGTCGAGCTCCTTGCCCTGGCCGACGTCGATGCAGCAGCATATTACATCATAATCATAGTTCTCCTTCAGCCACGGGATGATGGCTGTAGTGTCAAGCCCGCCTGAGTAGGCGAGGATCACCTTATCTTTCATAGTATGCCTTTCCGCAAGCCGTGCTTGCTGTTCATTTGTTTTAACACAGAGCACAGTTTAGTACATTTCGGGTGAAAATGCAACAGTCTGAAAACGATTTTCTTTTAGCAGCGGCGTTTAATTCAGAAGAACATATTTATTGCATAAACGGTGCTATAAATGTGCCCTCTGTTTCAGCTTTTTCAAAGTCGGCAGACTCTATGCAATACAGGCATGATATATCGGTTTCGTTCATCATTGCATAGATGACCTTAGTTCCTATGGGGGCTATCAGAGTGATATTTTTACCAAAACTGCAGGTGCTTACAGACTCACCTTCTGAAGAGAAATATGAGATCTCTGAGACTGTTCCGTCAAAATCAGGGTCACTTGTTCTGTGGAAAGCCGTCTGTATCAGATAACCATTGCCGGTGGCACAGACATTACTTGAAGAATCACCGTGAAATATCACTCTTGCTTCGTCTGTCTTATCGTTTATCAGAGTATATGTGGTGGAGGAATTTCCCTCCGGATCATTTGATGCAGCCACAGTCAGATAGGTATCGTTTCCGCTGCTGCATATATCTATTATACCCTCGTCCGGATGTATGATTTCACTCTGCCCGCTGCTTCTCGGAATGCGCACTACATAAGAAGTACTTCCGTAGACTTCGGATGAAGTTGGAGGACAGAGCGCATACACGTATTTGTCCGAAGCGGCCTTGACTATGAAAGGGTGATCACCCGTAGCGTATTCAGTAACAGTAAAGTTGTTCAGATCGATGCAGCAGAGACTGTAGGAGTATTCACTCTCTACGATGAAACCGGGGATGCCATCCTCGTCGTATGTCTGTTCAACGTTTCGCTGCACCCGCTTTTTCATTAGCGAACAATATAATCTGTCATCACAGATGCACGCCGTAACAGAACCGATCTCACCATCTATTTCTCCTGCTTTAACGCGGTTGCTGCCGTCCTCCGCGCAGGAATATATCGTGGTGGTCGCGGTGACTGTGATCTCATCGGCAGAATAATCGGTCTCTTCGACGAAAGAGAAGATAAGGCGTTTTTCACCGTGCAGTATGGACGACAGGTTAAGCGGCCTCGCCCCGGAATTCAAAGCCGAGCAAGCTGTTTTGCTGTCTCCTGCCATATGCTTACATGTAGGATCGGTGCATATGATGCCGTAATCCTCCCAGTCAAAGAAATACAGGGTCTGGCTGCCTTTGGTTATACCTTCCTGTTGGAGTATGTTATTCATGTAGACGAATTCGGGTGAGGAAGGATGAGAGGTTGTCTCATTATTGCCGGCGGCGGTTATATCGTTTTTTGAAGAATTATTTTCGAGTGCACATGATGCGGTGAATAATAGTATTAGAAATAAATAAAAAATAGGGGTATAAAATTTTTTAATTTGTCTCAACTGCCCGTACCTCATAAAGTTTTTATCCTCTTGCAATATATGCTATTTGCAAAAAAAAATCAATAATATATTTGGTGAGCCTGGCAAATTGTGTTGACAAATAATCACTGGAGAATTATAATAACTATGCACTTGTTATGCTGTATTGCATTTGCACTTTGTTTGAGAATTATGTCTGAGGCAAAAATGAATACTAAAATCAGTCGCAAGAGTAATAACACAATTGTTATAGCTGTTTTCCTTACAGCCACCCTAATTCAGGGTGGCTGTGTTAAGGTGGACCGATCGCCGGAAAATGTTTATAGTATAATCGAGTATTCGGAAGGCGATACATCAAATAGTAGTACAGACACTGCGCCGGGTAGTGATTCGCGTGATGCATCGCCAATATTATATTATGCGACGGAAGAAGTATCATTCATGGATGATGACGTCATAGAAGCGGTTAATCTCTACCTGGCTGAAAAGGGTTGTGAATATAGAATTGAAAATGTGGTCTTTCCTGAAATTGACAGTACCTATGCGTACGCTGAAGCAGTTGAGACATATGTGGATAATGGAGGAACAATAGATATATGTTACTTATCCACGTTGTTTGATAACGCATCATTGAATTCATTCGATATCCTGAAGAAGGACGGTTATCTCGAGGATTTGACGGACAGAATTGAAGGATGTGAGGCACTCAACAGCTGTATTCCTCAAGCCAAAATTGATGCGCACAGATCCAGTGGAAGAATATTCGGATTAAACGCATACCCGTACAGTGCATCGACAAAGCCATGCTATATAGTCTCCAGAGAGCTTATGAATAGATACGGTTTGACAGAGGAGGATCTTAACAAACCGATATCTGAGTTGGTGGATTTACTCTCTAATGTACAGTCATCGGAGAGTGCGGTTAATGATGAATTTACATGTACTCTTATTTCTGCGGATTTTGGCAGTGAATGTACATTCGGGCCGCTTCGTTCAATCGGAAACGGAATAGCGTGTATCAAAATGAGTGAAGAAGAGAGCTCGCCTTTTGTATATGTATTGGATGACGATGGCTTTCTCTCTGTTTTGAAAGAGACGTTCGAGCTATGCAGGAACACTGATATTAAAACGGCAGTAAATCAGGGGCAGAGCTATTATGAAAACTCATTTATCAGGATCGCCCTAAACGGTTTTTTCCCTACATTCGATCCGGCAAGTGTTTTACAGTATAAGAGTACGGATGATAGCCGCGTGCTGACATCCGATGATTTTTCGATTATTTATCCATATGGTGACGAAGTGTATATCACGGAGCATATGTCGCAGAATTCTGTAATGGCTTCATCGAAGCATAAAGATTGGGCCTGGGATTTTCTGGTGAGGAGCGTAACAGATAAAGAGCTTGCAGATATATTACAGTATGGTGTAAACTTGGAATATGTTGACGGGAAAGTAGCCGATAAAGGTGTTTTGGGTTCATGGTTCAGAGGAAATGGTTTTATCAGCACTCCGGCGGTGGTCGAGCCACAGGAGAAGACAAAAATACTGTTTGATATTTATGATAAGAAAGGCGTAGTTTCATCATTTGGCGATTTCGTCTTTGACAAGAGAGGCTTTGAAGGCGTTGTAGCATCTACTGATCAGGCGATGGGCTTGCTGAATAACCTGTTGAGCCCGGAAACAGAAATAACCGATTTTGATGATTATATAGCAACGGTCAGACGAAAACTGATCGAGAGCGGAGCCGATGAACTTCTTAATGCAGCAATAGAACAGTATCGTGATTATTGTGAATAAGCTATCGTTTTAAAAGGATAATAAGTGGAACTGAGATTAGAAAACATCACGAAAAAGTACAGAACCATTACTGCGCTGGATGATTTTTCCTACACTTTCAATGAAGGAATCTGCGGTGTACTGGGCCCCAACGGGGCGGGTAAATCCACTTTGATGAATATTATTACCGATGGAATAAAGCCGGATGAGGGGCATGTGTTTTTTGAAGGTGATGATATAATAAAAATGGGCAGGCGGTACAGATTCCACGTGGGATACATGCCTCAACAGCAGAGTGTATTCTCCGGGATGACGGTTAAACACTTTATGTTTTACATGGCATCGCTTAAGGGAATGCGAGGCTTAGATGCAGGGAAAAGTATCGCAGATCTTTTGGAACGGGTGAATTTGACCGGACGCGCGGATACTCCTATGGGGCAGCTTTCGGGCGGAATGAAGCAAAGGTCATTGATAGCGCAGGCACTTCTGGGAGACCCCGACATTCTGGTGCTTGATGAGCCGACTGCCGGACTTGATCCCAAGGAACGTGTTCATGTCAGGACAATTATAAAAGAGCTTTCAAATACAAAAATAGTGATAATATCGACACATATAGTGGCCGACATAGAAAATATAGCGGATGATATCATTTTTATGAATCATGGCAAAATCATACTGAAGAAGGACCCCGGTCACGATAATACGGAGGATCTGGAAAGCACATATATGAGGCTGTTTGAAGATGAGGAGCAGTAGGGGCAGTTTGATCAGAGTGTGCACAAAAGAATTTATAAAATTATGCCGCAACAGAGTATTCATTGCGGCTTTTTTTGTGTGCCTTGTGATAAATGCAGTCATAACTGCCGGAGCCGGGCAGAAGCTTACAGCGGATAATCCGACACCATCTTCATATAAGGCTCTGTGGCAGAATATGAAAGGGCTGGAGGCGGCGGAGATGGCTGACAGGCTCTCATCCGAGATGACAGAAATGGATGAAGCGTTTATGTCTGAAGGCGCATATCAGCTTAAGTATACCGGGGCGCTCCATATCGAGGAATGGCTGTACAGGGTGGTGTCGGAGGAGGTCGATGCGTCTCTTGCTGCAGGTGACAGCGCAAAAAAAGTGGTGAAGGATGCCGGAAAGCTCCTCAAAAAGGAACAGCCGGGAACATACGGCTACAAGAATCTTGCTGCTACAATGAAAGCATATTCTGCGGTGGAAGACATGGAGACAAGTCCGGTACCTTCAAAGGGAGTAGAGCTGGCGCTTGAGAACAGGACTACCGACTGGATCTGCCTTGTTATCGTGCTTTTTGCCGCCGTGCTTTTGGTGTGCACGGAACGCGAGAAGAATATACTGCTTTTTCTGAAGACTGCACCGGAAGGGCGAGCTGTTCTGGGCTTCGCCAAGCTGTGGGCTGTTATGGGTGCCGCGGTACTCACATCGATATTTCATATCATCAATCTGATCATAGGTATAAATATGTATGGCGGATTTGATATGAGTGTAAGCGTACGCTCACTCGAGGGGTATTCGGGATGTGTCCTGAATGTGAGCGTAGCCACATATCTGGTAATGGCACTGCTTTTGAAGCTGCTTGTATACATAATGTGTGCGTCAGGAATATATATGCTGCTGAGCACTATCAAAAACACTGCTGCCGCGGTAGTAGCCGTGATGGCTGCGGCAGCGGTTAATATGGTGGTCTATGCATCGATTTCCGGAGTGTCGGTTTATTATATTATAAAGCAACTGAGTATACTGTCTCTTTTAGATACCGGGTCGGTGTTGGGCAACTATAAAAATCTGAATCTATTCGGGTTCTGTGTGGACAGAATGTGGCTGTGTATAGTCGTATCCGCACTGTTGCTTGTCATTTTCTCGGCCGTATCCGTGATAAGCTTTGCGAATATCAGAGAAAGAGAAACCACATCACGCTTATACTTGCTGTCTACGGTCAGAGCGAGAATCATCGGTATCTTTTCAAGACACACAAATCTGGCGATACATGAGTTTGTGAGGGCTTTTCTGGTCGACCATGGGTTACTGATAATGGCTATCTGCCTCGTCGCTTCGATCATAACATATCGTGCCCCGATAGCGGATGAAGGCATTGAGGATGTATATTACAGGCAGTTTATGGCCCGTGTTCAGGGTCCTGCTGATGATATCGCGGATGATTACTGGGATGAGCAGGAGAGAATTTGTCTGAAACAGTTGAATGATGCGACTGATGAAGAGGATTACGAAAGAGCTTACGGCCTCAGATACGCGCTTTCGGCTGTAGGGAGGGCGAAAACTCATGCTATGTACCTAAAGGACGTGGATGGAGGAGAGTATTTCGATGCTACTGGTGCGAAGTCGCTTCTGGGGCTTGAAGGGGATTCGGCTTATGTGAATCTTCTGCGGGCACTGGTGGGAGCTGTCGGCGCGTGCGTATTATTCTCGGTGATATTGGTCAGTGACCATGTTAATGACGAGGACAGGATCATAAAGGTATGTGCAAACGGCCGTGTAAGGCGAACTGCAGTCAGGGCAATAATATGCGCGGCGACAGCATTTATGCTATGGACAATCTGCTGGGTGATGGAGTATAATGATATAGTAAAAAACTACGGCCTTACAGGACTTGATGCCCCCGCGAGATGCATGGAAGAACTGTCCATGGTGCCGGACGGCATAAGTCTTAGGTGCGTTTTAGGGACAGTGTGCCTGTTAAGATATGCGGGACTGGTGATGATAGCGCTTTTCTGCGCCGGCATGGCAAAGAGAATTAAAAGTACGGCAGCATTAATAAGCGTGAGCCTTTCTGTCTTTGCACTACCGATATGTTTCGCACTAATGGGTATCGGTGCGTTCAGATACGTTCTGCTGACGCCGCTTCTGTCAGGCTGTATGTTTTAGCGTATCTCAGGGAGGTTATTAAAGAATATGAACAGCGATGTAACAGAACGTTTTTTGAAATACGTCTCATTCGACACGCAGTCGAGTGAGGAGTCGGGGACGCACCCGAGCACCGATAAGCAGAGGGCGCTGGGGCAGGCTTTATATGACGAGCTTGTGGAAATGGGTGCGGGTGATGTGTACTTTGACAGGGGAAACTGCTATGTGTACGCGAAGCTTCCGGCTACGGACGGTGGCGCGAGGAAGGAGACGCTGGCGCTGATATCGCATATGGATACTTCGCCCGAGACGAGCGGAGAAGGCGTGAAGCCGCGCATAGTGGAGTATGAGGGCGGAGATATATATCTGGGGGACGCGAGCGGTCTTTCGCTTAAGCCGTCGGATTTCCCCGAACTGAATAAATATGTCGGGAAACATCTGATAGTGACGGACGGTACAACGCTTCTCGGAGCTGACGATAAGGCCGGTGTGGCTGAGATCATGGCCGCGGCGGCTTATCTGCTCGAGCATCCGGAGGTGAAGCACGGGCCGGTATCGATATGCTTCACACCCGATGAGGAGATAGGCGCAGGCGTGGTAAATATCGATCTTGGGCGTCTGGGTGCGGACTACGGCTACACCGTGGACGGAGGAGAGCTGGGTGAGCTGGAGTACGAGAATTTCAATGCCGCCTCAGCGAAGATCACCGTACACGGCGTGACGGTGCACCCAGGAAGCGCGAAGGACAAGATGAAGCACGCGGCGCGCATTGCCATGGAGCTGGACGCTTTGCTTCCGGCGCAGCAGAGACCGCAGTACACCTCGGGCTATGAGGGCTTCTTCCACCTGACGCAGATGTCGGGAAGCACTGAGCTGGCCAGACTCGATTACATCATCAGGGACCACGACATGGAGAAGTTCTTAAAGCGCAAGGAGCTGATGAGCTCGGCCGTGGACTTTATCAATAAAAAATACGGCGAGGGCACGGCCGAGCTGGTGCTCAAGGACTCGTATTATAACATGAGGGACAAGGTGTTTCCGGAGTTTGCCTTCCTGATAGACAGGGCGAAGGCGGCCATGGAGGCCGAGGGAGTGACGCCCATAGTGCAGCCGATACGGGGCGGCACCGACGGCGCGACGCTCTCGTTTTTGGGAGTGCCCTGCCCCAACCTGTGCACGGGCGGACAAAATTTCCACGGAAGATACGAGTACGTGTGCGTGGAGTCCATGGAGACGATAGTTAAGATACTTATAAACATCATCAAAGGCTAAGGAGGCAATCAAAATGGCAGAGGTATACGCATTTTTGGCGGACGGTTTCGAGCTGGTGGAGTGCATGGCGGTAGTGGATATACTGCGCCGCGGCAAGGTGGACGTGAGGACGGTATCCATAGGCAAAAGCTATGAGGTGACCTGCTCCCACGGAGTGAGGGTGATCGCGGACGAGCTCTTCGACGACATAGCGCCTGAGAAGGCAACCATGCTCTTTCTGCCGGGCGGCAAGAAGGGTACGGAGGCTTTGGCAGGCTTCAGACCGCTCATCTCCGCACTCAAGAAGGCGGCGGACAATCAGAGCAGAAAGGTGGCAGCTATCTGCGCAGCCCCCACTATACTCGGTCAGAACGGACTGCTCGCGGGCAAGAAAGCCACCTGCTATCCCGGTATGGAGGATCGTCTCATCGAGGCGGAGTATGTGGATGATGCGGGCGTGGTCACCGACGGAAATATCATCACAGGCAGGGGCATGGGAGTGAGCGTCGACTTCGGTCTCGAGCTCCTTAAGCAGCTTCGTGGGGAGCAGGCCGCGGACATCATAAAGCACCAGATCCAACACCCTGAGACGATAAAAAAGTGAGTCATCTGCGTCTGAGATAAAAAAATAATAAAGTAGTGGAAATCCTTAAACGGTTGTGCTATAATGCAACTCCGTGCGACTATGCAGATTACATTTTAAGCATATCAGGAGGAATTATTAATGAGCGTTCAGGTTGAAAAGCTTGAAAAGAGTACGGCAAAGCTTACTATAGAGGTGACTGCTGAGAAGTTTGAGGAGGGCCTTGAGAAGGCTTATCAGAAGAATAAGAACCGCTTCAACATTCAGGGCTTCAGAAGGGGCAAGGCTCCCAGAAAGTTCGTTGAGAAAATGTACGGCGCGGAGATCCTTTATGAGGATGCTGCCAATGCCATCATTCCCGAGGCATACGAGGAGGCTTACAAAGAGGTGAAGGATCAGCTCGATATCTTCTCCCGCCCCGAGATAGACGTTACACAGATCGAGAAGGGCAAGCCCTTTATATTTACCGCTAAGGTGGCTCTTAACCCCGCGGTTACTCTCGGCGCTTACAAGGGCGTGGAGATCGACAAGGTGGAGACAGAGGTCACAGAGGCAGAGATCGACGATGCCATCAAGAAGGTTCAGGAGTCTAATTCCAGAACAGTAGAAGTTACTGACAGAGCAGTGGAGGACGGTGACACAGCGATCATCGATTTCGAGGGCTCTGTGGACGGAGAGGCTTTCGAGGGCGGCAAGGGCAATGATTACAGCCTTGTCATCGGCTCACACAGCTTCATCGACACATTCGAGGATCAGATCATCGGCCACTCCATCGGCGATGAGTTCGATGTAAATGTTACATTCCCCGCAGAGTACGGTGTATCCGATCTCGCAGGCAAGCCCGCAGTATTCAAGGTGGCTGTAAAGGCTATCAAGAGAAAGGAGCTTCCCGAGGTGGACGATGATTTCGCGAGCGAGGTAAGCGACTTCGAGACAGTGGCTGAGTACAGGGCATCCCTTAAGAAGGACCTCTCCGAGAAGAAGGAGAAGGAGGCTGCAAACGCTAAGGAGGACGCTGCCGTAAGAAAGGCCATCGAGGCCTGCGAGGTTGAACTCGACGAGCTTCACATAAAGGATATGGTCAGGACCATGATGGATGAGACCGCTGCGAACTTCCGTCAGCAGGGCATCTCCATGGATATGTACTATCAGTACACAGGCACCACCGAGGAGGATCTGAAGAAGCAGCTCGAGCCCAGGGCAGAGGAGCGCATCAAGTCCAGAGAGGTGCTTAAGGCTGTAGCCGAGGCTGAGAAGATCGAGGTATCCGATGCGGATATCGAGGCTGAGATCACCGAGATGGCAGGCAAGTTCAACATGGAGCCCGACAAAGTGAAGTCCATGCTCGGCGAGGAAGGCAAGAAGAATTTAACAGAGGATCTCAAGGTGAGAAAGGCAGCGAAGTTCATCGCAGCCAATGCCGTTGAGAAATAATCCCAAACAGGAGGGTTTATGTCTTTAGTTCCCTATGTCATTGAACAGACCGGACGCGGAGAGCGTTCGTATGATATTTATTCCAGACTTTTAAAGGACAGGATCATCTTCCTCGGTGAAGAGGTCAATGATGTGACCGCGTCACTCGTGGTCGCTCAGCTTCTGTTCCTTGAGGCCGAGGATCCCGACAAGGATATCTGCCTCTATATCAACAGCCCGGGCGGTTCAGTTACCGCAGGACTTGCGATCTACGATACCATGCAGTACATAAAGTGCGACGTGTCCACCATCTGCATCGGTATGGCTGCGAGCATGGGCGCGTTCCTTCTCGCAGGCGGCGCGAAGGGCAAGAGATATGCTCTTCCGAACTCCGAGATCATGATCCACCAGCCCTCGGGCGGAGCGAGAGGACAGGCTACCGAGATCAGTATCGTGGCTGAGCAGATTTTGAAGACCCGCGAGCAGTTGAACAGGATACTTGCCGAGAACTGCGGCCAGAGCATCGAGAAGATCGCTGTCGACACCGAGAGAGATAACTACATGAGCGCCGAAGAGGCGAAGGAATACGGCATCATTGATGCGGTGATGACGAAGAGACAGGCTTGATATGGCAGGTAGAACAACAGGTGAAATATGCTGCAGCTTCTGCGGCAAATCAAAGAGATATGTTAAGAAGCTCATAGCCGGTGAGCCGGGCATCTATATCTGCAACAACTGCGTCGACCTGTGCAACGAGATACTGAGGGAGAGCGAGATAGAGGATGAGAGCGTGGAAGGCATCAACCTCTTAAAGCCCGCCCAGATCAAGGCACATCTCGACGAGTACGTGGTGGGTCAGGATGAGGCGAAGATCACTCTCGCGGTGGCTGTGTACAACCACTACAAGAGGATCCTTCACAGAGCCGACACCGATGTGGAGCTGCAGAAGAGCAATGTGCTTCTGCTCGGTCCCACGGGCTGCGGCAAGACATTTCTCGCGCAGTCTCTTGCCAGAATACTGAATGTGCCCTTCGCGATAGCGGATGCGACCACACTCACGGAGGCAGGTTATGTCGGCGAGGATGTGGAGAACATACTCTTAAAGCTCATACAGGCGGCCGATTACAATATGGAGAGAGCCGAGGTGGGCATCGTCTACATCGACGAGATCGACAAGATCGCGAAGAAGGGCGAAAATGTGTCCATCACCCGCGACGTGTCCGGTGAGGGCGTTCAGCAGGCGCTCCTGAAGATCATCGAGGGAACGGTGGCTTCCGTGCCTCCGCAGGGAGGAAGGAAGCATCCCAATCAGGAGATGTACACGCTCGATACGTCCAATATCCTCTTCATCTGCGGCGGTGCCTTCGACGGGCTCGACTCGATCATAGAAAGAAGGCTCGGACGCAAGAATATCGGCTTTAATTCGGAGGTCTCATCGAAGGTGGAGAAGAACACAGGAGAGCTCTTCAAGGAGGTCCTTCCGGAGGATCTGGTGAAGTTCGGAGTGATACCTGAGTTCGTGGGACGTGTGCCCGTGGTATGCGCGCTCGACCTTCTGGACAGGGATACGCTTCTGTCCATACTGACCACGCCGAAGAATGCTCTGGTGAAGCAG
>DGVE01000174.1:0-6447 GCA_002395865.1 Lachnospiraceae bacterium UBA4292
GGAGCTGCCCATAGAGCCTTTAGTGTAAGGGCAGCTCCTGCGCTGACTTCCGCTCGAGAATTATCATCCGACCCGCCCCTGACAGTATCCACCGCTTAGGTGTTATCGTACCGTCCCTGCCCGCATTCACGGCAGGGGAGGAAAAAAGGAGGACAGGATGTACAACACAGGCATGTACGGCGGGACGTTCAACCCGCTTCATATGGGACACGCAGACTGCATCATACAGGCCGCGAATATGTGCCGCGAGCTGTATATAGTTATAAGCGAGGGGAAGGAGCGCGCGGAGGTGGATGTGCGCGTGAGATACAGGTGGATATATCAGCTCACGAAGCATATCGGGAACGTGAAGATCATTACCCTGTCGGACGACGCCCCGACGAAGGCGGAGTACACACGGGAGTACTGGATGAGGGATGCCGAGAAGGTTAAGAGCCAGGTGGGTGGTCCAATTGACGTGGTGTTTTGCGGGAGCGATTACGATGAGAACAGCTTCTGGAACGTGTGCTATCCCGAGAGCAAATTGCACATTTTTAAGAGGAATGAGATAAGCTCGACCGAGCTCAGGCGCGATATATACGGTCACTGGGACTGGCTGCCGAGAGTGGTGCGGCCGTACTATGTGAAGAAGGTCCTGCTGATGGGAGGGGAGAGCACGGGCAAGTCAACACTTACGATAAACCTTGCGAACCGATTTAACACCGCCTACATCGACGAGGCCGGCCGCGATATATCCGAGAGAAGCGGCACGGATCTTTTAATGCTCTCGGAGGATTTCACCGAGATACTGCTGCAGCATAAGCTGAACGAGATAAAGGCCATGGAGCGCGCCGACAGGGTGCTTTTTATAGACACCGATACGCTCGTGACACAGTTTTACATGAATTTTCTGAGCGATCCGGGTATAGAGCGAAACAGGGCGCTGTCCGATGCCATCGATGCGGTAAATGAGTACGACCTGATACTGTTTCTCGAGCCGGACGTGGAGTTTGTGCAGGACGGCGACCGGAGCGAGATAATAAGGGATGACAGGGTAAAGTACAGCGAGCAGATAAAGGAGCTCATCCGCGCGCACGGCAGGAATTTCGTGACTGTGGGAGGCTCATATCAGGAGAGGTATGAGAAGGCCGTGGCAGAGGTGGAAAAGCTGCTGCGAGCACCGGGAGAGTCTTGAGAGGAAGTGTGAAATGGTAATATCTGAGAACAACAGGGTATATAACGGGGAGCGCTTTACCGGTGGTTTAGGCGCGAAAATGACGCATCCCGACGGAAGGCCCTACCACACCTTCAGGACGGCTTCGGTGCTGGTGGACGGAAACAAAATAGTGTTCAACGGCTGCGTATTTGAAAATACCGCGGGACCCGGGGAGAGCGCGGGTCAGGCCATAGCTCTCTATCTGGACGGCGATGATATAGTGCTCAACGACTGTGTGTTAAAGGGGTGGCAGGATACGCTTTTTCTGGCGCCCCTTCCGCCGAAGGAGTACGAAAAGGACGGCTTCATCGGGCCGAAGCAGTTTACACCGAGGGCGCCGAGGACATTTACATTCAACCGCTGCAGGATAGAGGGGGATGTGGACTTTGTCTTCGGCGGAGCCACCGCGTTTTTTAACGACTGCGAGTTCGTGAGCCTGAGAAAGGGTTACGTGTTTGCACCCTCCACGCCCGAGGGAGTGGAGGCCGGATTCGTAATAAAAAACTGCCGCTTTTTGAGGGCGGCAGGAGTTGAAGACGGAAGCTGTTATATCGCGAGACCCTGGAGGGAATACGCGAAGTTATCCATAGAGAACTGCTATATGGACGCGCATATCGCCCCTGAGGGCTACGTGGATTGGGGAAAGCCCCATGAAGGACTTAGATTTACCGAGACCGGATCTTACGGCCCGGGCGCGGGGAAAAGGGCGGATTGGGTTATGACTTGATTGGGATATATCATACCAGCTTCTCAAACGCCTTAGCGCTCGCGAGTTCATCGGACAGCAGCCGAAAGTGCGTGAAATGCTCCTCGTTCCACACGAGATTCGACTCGAAGGAGCCGAAAAACAGATAGTATGTCCTGCCACCCCGCTCTATGGGCGAGAGGATGAAGGATATGAGCTCCATGGACTTTATCGCGTCGAGCGCCTCATCGTACTCCGGCGGGAAATGCGCCACATGGTTGCAGACATAGATGCCGAAGCGGTTGGGCTTGGCGATGTTTGCGAACTTGTTCAGATGGGGCGTCAGAGCCGTCATGTCAGGCGTCCAGACATCCGCCATCCGGCCCGCGCGAACGAGCTCCTCGCCGCTTTCGGTGTCGACCAGAGCAAGATAGGGGATGTTGAAACGGAAGGCGAAGTCGCCCAGAAGACCCGGCAGAGGAGTATCCTCGACATAGCGGAGCATGTAGAGTATCTGCGTGAGCACATCGCCGTGGGGCAGGTCGTCCCGGCCGTTTATTATCTTTTTGCCGCTCTCCCGGCTCTTTTTGATGGCGTCGAAGGCAGGGTGCTTGTCGTGGTTGTAGATTATGTAGCGGTTCCTGCCCTTGGATTTGGCGAGGTACAGGCAGTAATCCGCCAGCACGAATAGGTCGTTGTAGCTTTCCGCATCCGCGGGAAATGAAGCCGCGCCTATCGACACGGTGATATTGCCCTCGCCCGTGGGACCCTTGCCCTCGAAGGTCTTATTCATGTCGGTGCGGATGTTTCGCAGGCAGTCGCGAAGCGCAGCCTCGTCGAGATAGGAGTTGAAGACGACGAAGAACTCGTCGCCGCCTATCCTTCCGATGAGACCTCTCTCGCCGACCTCTGAGCGTATGATATCCGCCGTGCGCTTTAAAACATAGTCGCCGTACTGGTGGCCGTAGCTGTCATTTACATGCTTGAAATAATCTATATCGATGATGGCGATTATCGTGCCCTTCTGCTTTTTGCTGTCGATAAGGTCGATGGCGTAGTCCGTGATGCAGACCTTGTCCACGAGACCGGTCAGCGAATCGAACTTTGCGTTGGACGCGAAGGAGTAGTTGCGGGGGCGCTTCGGATGGAACACGCCCACGACGATGTCGTTATTCTCACCCGTGAGGCGTCCGCGAAGGAGAGTGCCCTCCGCAGTGCTGTTGTCGTTTACGAAATTGCAGGAGAAGGACAGGGAAAAATACTCCGTTCCGATGGCGAGATGGTCCTCGAAGGATTCGAGGGTATCCATATCCGCCTCGGGCAGACGATGCCTGAGCATATCGATAAAATCCGCCAGAGTGAAGCTTCCCTCCGGGATGTCCGAGCGCTGCGTGTTGTACACCGTCACGGTATCGGCTTTTTTGTCATAAGAGAAGAACGGGTCGTTGAAGAGCCCTAAAAAAGAGTCGGCCCGAAGGCCCTTTGTCTGTTCCATTTTCTGCTCCGTAGGGGTATGCCCATGAATTACAAATTTTCCTATTTTATTTATACTACCCCCGATATGGAAAAGTAAAGTAAAAATATCGTTAATTTTTTAACCATTTTCGAAAGGAAAAGAGATGCCATCCGAGAGAACCTACTTAAATCCGATACTCTACACCGATTACTCTGACCCCGACGTCATACGCGTGGGGGAGGATTACTATATGACTGCCTCGAGCTTTTCCAACGCGCCGGGACTTCCGGTGCTGCACTCGAAAAATCTCGTCAGCTGGGAAATACTGGGCTATGCCCTTGAGAGACTTCCGGAGTTTTACTACCGCGAGCCTCTGCACGGGTGCGGAGTGTGGGCTCCCGCGATAAGGTATCACGAAGGGTATTATTATATATTTTTCCCGATGCCCGACGAGGGAATATACTCCGTGAGGACGAAGGATCCGGCCGGGAAGTGGGAGAAGCCCGTGAAGATACTGAACGCCGCGGGATATATCGACCCCTGCCCTCTGTGGGATGAGGGGAGGCTGTATATGGTCTGCGCCGTGGCAAAGAGCCGTATAGGCTTTCAGAATGTGCTCTATATGTTTGAACTCGATCCGGCCACGCTGCGCATAATAAGCGGCCCCGTGAAGGTGTATGAGGGCGGCGATGCGAACCCCGTGACAGAGGGCCCGAAGCTGTATAAGAGGGATGGATACTACTGGATATTCGCGCCCGCGGGAGGCGTAAAGACCGGATGGCAGCTGGCAATGAGAAGCCGCAGTATCTACGGCCCTTACGAGGCCCGCGTGGTCATGAGGCAGGGCAAAACAGGCATCAACGGCCCCCATCAGGGCGCGTGGGTGAGCGACACACAGGGCGGCGACTGGTTCGTGCATTTTCAGGATGTATTCGCGGCGGGAAGGATAGTGCACCTGCAGCCTATGAGCTGGAGGGGTGGCTGGCCCGTGATAGGTGCCGCGCAGTACGGGGAGGACTGCGGGCAGCCCGTCTGCTGCCACGCCTGCCCGCCCGGGGAGGATGTAGCGCAGAAGGAGTACGGCTTTACCGATGACAGGGGAGATTTCGCCCCCGTGTGGCAGTGGAACGCGAACCCCGGCCCGGACTTTTACACCGGGGAGGGCGGAAGGATAGCGCTTAACGCGGTTCCTTTTGACAGTCTGCGGCCACTCAGCGACCTGCCGAACCTTCTGCTCAGAAAATGGGAGGCGCCGGAATTTGAGGCACGCATCACCATGACCACGGATGAGCTGCGCGAGGGGGAGAGCGTAGGGATCATCAACCTTGGGATAAGAAGCTATGCGCTCACCGCGACGAAGGTCCCGGAGGGACTTTTGATAAAAACTGTGCGGGATATACAGCATTTTGACCGCGGGGCGATATATACCGAAGAATTGTCTGATAATTCAGAAATCATTCCGGATACGGGTGAGATCACATGGAAGATCGCGATCCGGGCCGTAAATGACGTCACTGCGACCTCGGATAAGCCCGAAATCGGCTACGGAGACGAAAAAAAGGTGCTCCGACCGCAGGAAAAGGTCGAACTTTCGGTCGTTTCGGGCGGTGAAGAAAAAATAATTTTTGGTGGACTTGCTGAGGCTGGCAGGTGGGTCGGGTGTAAATATGGGTGTTTTTGCACAAGAAGGGAAAATGTTAAAAAATTAACATACTTTGGACGCTCTTTTTTGACGATTTTTGTTGCATTTAACAAAAAAATGTGATACACTCTAAGCACGTTTTGATTGTAATGTGGAGGAATTTCGTGAAACCGCACCTTGAGCTTTGGCAGTACCGCCTGATGGACCTTTTCTTTTTCGGAGTGATACTCGCGCTTTGCGAGGGGGTCATAAACCTGGCGGCCTCGGTATGGTTTCCGGATCAGCTTTATACGGTTTCGGCTGTGGCGGGGGTGACTGCCATAGTCATGGTCCGCTGGAAGGGGTGGGCCGCAGTCCATGCAGTGCTTGGTGCGATCGTGATGTGCATGGTGCTCGGCGCCACGAGGGAACAGTACGTGATCTATGCCCTCGGGAACCTTCTCGGACTTATCGGACTTGCGCTTACAGCGGGAAGGCTCAGGGCGAAAATCTACGGCAGCGGCCTTTACGCGATATTTTTCGGAGTGGCGGTACTCGTTCTCATGCAGAGCGGAAGGGCTCTTGTGAGCCTTGCATTCGGGTACGGCATCGGCGATATGATCAGATTTTACACGACTGACTCTCTTTCCGCCCTTTTTACGGCACTCATCATATGGGTCGCGAGAAGGCAGGACGGACTTTTGGAGGACCAGATCGGATACATTAAGAGAGTTCAGGAGGAGGAAGACAGATAATGAAGTCAGCTGATTTCCTTAAGTACAATGAGGAGACTAAGACCTATTACAAGGAACCCGAGCAGGCGGTAAGGGACGATGTGGAGAAACACTACTGGCTCCACGTGGGACGCACGATACTCAAGGACTGGCGTCTGTATCTCATGCTGGTGCCCATGATCCTTGTGTTCCTGTTCTGGAGATATTTCCCGATGTATGAGCTTCTGGGATGCTTCAAGGACCCGAACAAGACCACGATAGCGGTCGCGTCCAGAGATTTTGTGGGTTTCTCCTCCTTTAAGAGACTCCTCTTTGGAGGGACGAACCTCTCGATGGAGTTCTGGAGAGCCATGAGGAACACCTTCCTCTTAAGCTTCTACGGACTGTGCTTCGGCTTCCCGATGCCCATCGTGCTGGCTCTCTTCTTTAACGAGGTCAGAAGTGATATCGCGAGAAGCGTATACCAGGTGCTCACATACCTGCCTAAGTTCATGTCGACGGTCGTTATGACCTCGCTCACCATCATGCTTGTGAGAAGCTCGAGCTCGTTCAATGAGATGGGTATCATCTCACAGGCGCTCGTAAAGCTCGGACTCATCAGCAGGGAGGTCGGCGAGACAGGACTTTTAAACCAGTCCGGTATGTTCAGGGCCATATACCAGATAACGGGTATCTGGGAGGGCGCGGGATACGACAGTATCGTATTCTTCGCCGCGATCATCGCCATATCTCCCACGAGCTACGAGGCGGCGCAGA
>DGVE01000174.1:6518-7207 GCA_002395865.1 Lachnospiraceae bacterium UBA4292
CGGGCAAGATGGCGCAGATGAGATATGTGGTGCTTCCGAGCATCCTCTCGACAGTGGTCATCATGCTCATCACCAGGATCGGACACCTGCTCTCTGTAGGATATGAGAAGGTCCTCCTGCTCTACAACACTAACACTTATGTTACGGCGGATGTGGTATCCACATTTGCGCAGCGTGTCGGTATCGCGGCGGCGAACCCGGATCAGGGACTGGCGGCGGCGGCCGAGATGATGAACAACATCATAGGAATGCTGCTTGTCATCGGAGCGAACACCATTGCCAGAAAGGCATCAAACACCTCTCTGTATTAAGACTTTGCATATCTGTTTTAGGGGATAAACAATGAAACGTAAACTTGAGATCTCAGAGCTCATATTCAAGATAATCAGCTACACTCTGCTGACCATATTTGCGCTGGCCTGCCTCTATCCGTTCGTGTATGCGATCTCGGCGGCGCTGTCGGGCGCGGATGCGGTGAACAGAGGAACGGTGGTGCTGTTCCCGAAGGATATTCAGTTCGAGGCGTTCTCTTCGATGTTCAACAACAACCTGTTCTGGAACTCGTATTCAAATACACTGTTCCTCACCTTCTTCGGAACCATCTGGGCTCTGGGCATAGCGATTCTCGGCGGATACGCGCTCTCGAAGAAGAGGCTGCTGTTTCGAAAGACCTTCAACTTCTTCCTGGT